>NZ_JAOQJL010000024.1:49138-50039 GCF_025566965.1 Blautia ammoniilytica
CTGCAATCAATACAGATTTCTTTGTTTCATCGTCTTTTTTCACGATTTTCAGTTTTGCCTTAAACTCTTCATCCAGAAGCACTCGCCAGATCTGTGGCTCGTTTGGATGATGTTCTGTGATATTCACTTCAAAATCATCGACTGGCTTGTAGTTGTGCGGTGTTGTTGTCTCACGCACGATATAGCTTCCAAATGGTAATGGAATACTGCAGGCATACCCTTTTTCATCTGTGAAAATCTCAGTTGCTCCATTTTCTCCACTCACTACTGGTTTGACAGAATCAAAATCATAGCTTCCATCTGCTTTCTTTGTAAGGGAAGATTTCAGATAAACTGTAAATCCGGCTCCGGATAACAGATCTGCATCGGTCTTTCCATTGTTGGCTGCTTTGATGATCTGAAATGGCTGTTTGATGACCTGCTCACTGGAAGTGCACTCTCTTTTTACTTCTGCTGTCATATCTCCTTCATAACTGCACACAAGATCATGCTCTTCTGTATCTGCCAGGTATCCGGTCGGCGGTGTGATCTCTTTGACATAATATTTGCCAAGATATAAACCTTTTACAGAAGACTGTCCTTTGTCATCTGTTGTAAGAGACGCTACCTGTTCTCCTGCTTTATAAATAGTTCCGGTTGCTCCGTCCGGATGCACGATATCTTCACGGGCATACAGACCATAAACTGCACCTTTCAGTGTGGCATCTCCCTGTGGTACTGCTTTTCCTGTTTCTTTATCAACTTTGAATAAATTGATCTTTGCTGTCACACGGTCATTGCTGAAGGTATGGGCAAATGATACGGTTGCTTCTTTATCATTGGTGTAAGAAAACTTGAACGTATACACATCTTCTGTATTTCTTACATAGCCTTCCGGCGCTTGATCTTCTTTTACGGAATA
>NZ_JAOQJL010000024.1:50289-56575 GCF_025566965.1 Blautia ammoniilytica
TCCGGCATAAGTCAGAGTCACTGACTTTTCTTCGCTGCCGTTATAGAAATTGTCCGGTGCTTTTGCTTCTTTCACCACATAGCTTCCAAGATGCAGGTTCTTCAGTGTAACAGAACCATTCTCACCTGTTGTCAGATTTTCTTTTACCAGGTCTCCTTTGCTGTACACTTTTGTGCCATAAGCAGTTACGATATCTGCCCCGGCATACACGTTATACACTGCATTTTTCTGTCTGCGGTTTTCATACTGAAATACCGTTCCATTTTCACTGACATCTGCTCCGGAAAGCACCTGTCCTTCTTTGTAAATGGTAAGCTCTGCAAGCTGTTCTTTATTTTCTACAGTCACAGAGGAAGTCTTACTTGCTACCAGTTTTACATTTGTTGCCGTTGCATTTACTACATATCCCTGTGGTGCTGTGATCTCTTTCAGATAAACGGTATCCTGTGTCTTGATGATCGTAACAGAAGATTTTCCATTCTTATCTGTTGCCGGCATCTGAGTGAGCAGCTTTGTACAAGCCTCATCGCTGTATACACCGAATACTGCACCTGCAAGATTAACATCCGCTGTATCGTCTTTCTTTACGATTTCGATCGTAGCCTGTTCAATCCAGGACACCTTTAAGCTTACATATTTTTCATCAGCGACACCTTCTCCAAACACAAATGCCAGATCCTGAACACTTGCATTCGTAGTCAGTTTATATGCTGAATAATCTTTTGTAATACTTCCCTTCATCTTTGCAGAAAAAGTAGCACTTACATCTTTTGTCTGTGTCAGAGGAGCCGAGAGATAAAACGTGGTTCCTCCTCCAATTGTTACGCTTGCACCTGCCGCACTTACATTTCCAGTAGATACATTATGAAACTTTACTCCCTTTGGTAAGTCCATTGTAATTTTCTGCTGGGAAGATGCGTTGAACTGAATGTTCTCCGTTCTCTGAACATTTCCATCTACATAAGCTTTTACATTCGGTTTGGAAAATGACATCGCTACATCTGGTATTTCCGGCTTATTCACACAATAATTATAGAGTTCTTTTGCCAAAGCCTCGCCTGTAGCATTTGTTCCATAGAACGCATCACTGCTTCCATTGGCATAAGATGCAGCCATGTGAATAATGATGAATCTTTTTCCTTCTGAAAAATCTGTGTGTTTATTCGCGAAAAAACTTTCGCTTCCTGCGGCATCTGTACCGTAATAACACACTTTTGCTAACGCGTGATTGTCTCCAATCTTTGTAATTGTATAATTTCCAGATCCAGGCCCTGGCTTAGCTGGCTGTACACAATACGCAATTGCTCTGACGCTTCCGTAGCTGATATAGTACGGCTCTGTCAGATAGGTTCCAAGATTATAATCTGCATATCTATACAGTGGTCCTTTTTCAATTGTTACCTGCTGTGTGCTTCTTGCTGAATAAGCCGAAACTGCTTCAAATGTTGCAATCTCTCCCTCTTCCATAGAATCAAGATCCACACCTTTGTCTCCTGCCTGTTCCAAAACATCGTGAAGCTCTAACCCTGATTCTTCATCATAGGTATCCTGATTCTGTGCCTGCTCTACTAAATCATCAAATTCATCAGCATCAATATCGGTAATTTCCGAGTCTGATTCTGACTCCTCCGCTTCCTCTGTCTGCTGTTCACTGCCAGCTGTTTCGGATTCGGTTACTGCTTCACTCCCTGCAGTTTCTGTCTGCGTTTCTGTTTCTTTCTCACGCACAATCAACTTTCGGCTGATCTGATACTTCGGATGCTCCTGATTTACCGGTTCCACATAATAGACCGCTTTGTAAGTGTCCGCATGATCTGTCGTAAAATCCTCATCCTTGTCGTTCTTTGCTTCCTCAAATGTGACTTTAACCTTGTCATCATCCTTGATTTCCAGTCCTGTGTAGTCTGATTTCACATCAAATACACTGCCTGTTTCAATTTCATAATCTTTGGCAGTCACCACTTCATCTTCATCCAGAAAATCTTTCACATCCTCATAAAGTGGAGGTTTTTTCTCTGGCTGAATCTCCGCTGCATATGCAGTCATCGGAGATAACACTGTACTAAGCATTGTCATGCCTGCCAGCAATCCAGATACTACTTTCCTAAAATTACCTTTTTTCTTCATGCTAAGGTCCTCTCTTTCATAATATTTGTATGAAAACAGACAGTCCTTAGACTGCCTGCAATACACTACTTATCGTTGTGGGAAAATCAGATTGAACTGCACATTCCCCTCGCCGGGATCAACCATTTCCACAGTTGCTTCATACTGTCGCCCTGTTTTTTTGGATACCAGATCCTTATAATGGATTTTTCCTTTAGCCAGGAACTTCTTTGCTGCCGCCTTATCCATCTTTTTCCCCTGGCTTGCAAGGAATTTATCATTCTTCCACAAGGTAAAAGCACAGTTCCGGTCAGAACAGTAAAAGTTTACTTTTCCTTCCCTGACATCTGCTCCACAGCGGGGACATTTGCCAATGACTTCTCCTTTTGCTTTTCCCTGAAACTGCCCTTTCTTTTCTTCTGAAATACCCTGATATCTGGCAACCAGTTCCTGCATCAGCTCTGTAATCCCATTTAGAAATTCATCTGCGGTCTCTGTATTCTGGGCAATGTGATTCAATGCCATTTCCCACTCTGCTGTCATCTTCGGAGATTTAATCTCATCCGGCAGAACCGTAATCAGTACATTGCCATCATCTGTCGGCACCAGATTTTTCTTTTCCCTTTTCACAAAGCCAGACTGAATCAGTTTTTCAATGATTGCTGCCCTTGTTGCCGGTGTGCCAAGTCCTTTCTTTTCTGTATCTCCGGTCAGTTCTTCATTCCCTGCACGTTCCATTGCAGAAAGCAGGGTATCTTCTGTGTATTGTTTCGGTGGCTGTGTAAAATGCTCCGATACAAAAGAATCACAAGGGCCGTAATGCTTGCCTGCCCAGATATCCAGCTCCGGCTCTTCTTTCTCAATCTTTACGCCAAAGAACTGTTTCCATTTATTTTCGATCGCCTTGAATCCTTCCTGCTTTGTTTTCTTTGCCGTGAGATAAAACGTATGATAATTACAGGTAATCTGACATTTATGGCTCTCATAAATATAAGGATCTGCGGTTGCCGTCAGTACCCTGGCACTGATCAGATACAAAATCTTACGGTTTCGTTCTTTCAGTTCACCAATATCTGCTTTGGCTACTTCCATAGTCGGGATAATCGCATGGTGATCAGATACTTTCTTTGAATTTAATACCTTACTCACGTCTGGCTGATATTCCAGACCTTCAACATAAGGCATTTTCCCAAGTAACATCTGAATCAGAGTTTCTGTGCTTTCTTCCATCTCATCTGTCAGATACTGGCTGTCTGTTCTCGGATAAGTGACAAGCTTCTGCTCATACATCTCCTGCACGGCATCCAATGTCTGCTGTGCGGTATAGCCAAACATTCTGTTTGCTTCCCTCTGAAGAGTGGTCAGATCATAGAGTTTTGGAGGGCGTACCGTCTTCTCTTTCACATCATCCTTTTCCACTTCGCACATCCGCTCCAGGCAGTCCGCAGCCACTTTATCTGCATCCTCTTTTTTCTGAAAATGCTCTGTAACCGCATCCATATCATCAAACTTGATATGAGCCATATAATATTTTTCTTTGGTAAATTCCTTGATCTTCTGATTTCGATCCACGATCATGGCAAGTGTTGGTGTCTGTACTCTTCCAACTTTCAGATTCTGGTTATACAGAACGGAAAAAAGACGGCTCGCATTGATTCCCACCAGCCAGTCTGCCTTTGCCCTGCAAAGTGCTGACTGATAGAGACTGTCATAACACGAACCGTCTTTTAATGACGCAAATCCATCTTTAATTGCCTGTTCTTCCATGGAAGAAATCCAGAGCCGCTTCATCGGCTTTTTGCATCCTGCCTGCTCATACACCAGGCGAAAGATTAACTCTCCTTCACGTCCTGCATCAGTAGCACAGATCACTTCATCTACATTGGAATCTCTCATCAGTTTTTTCAAGATTCCGTACTGCTTCTTTGTTCCATCCAAAACCTTGTGTCTCCAGCATTCCGGCACAATCGGCAGATCTTCATATCTCCATTTTTTATATTTTTCATCGTATTCCGATGCATCGCATAATCCAACTAGATGTCCTATGCACCAGGAAACGATATAACCGTTTCCCTCCACGTAGCCATCTTTTCTTGTTCTGGCTCCCAGTACCGAAGCCAGTGCCATCGCAACCGATGGCTTTTCTGCAATCACTAATTTCATTTACTCCTACTCCTCTTCTTCATCTTCCAGTACATCATCATTGAAATCTTCATCTCTCAGGATTTCCGGTTCTGCACTTTCTTCCTGCTCATCTGCATCGTCTACTTCCCGTTTTTCTGACTCTGAATCTTCGGATTCATCTTCATCCTCTTCCATCTCATCCTCGTCATCATATTCATGCTTTGGTTTATAGACTTTGAAGTAATATCCTCCTGCCGCAGCTCCGACTGCAACCAGTACGATCAAAAGATACGTTCCAAATGAACTTTTATCTTCCGGCATCTGGATGTCATCCTCTACCTTATATTTCTCGGATGACTCTGTCGTTTCCGGTTTTTCTTCCTCTGCTTTTTTCTCTGGTTCTGCATAAACAGTATCTACTTCCGGAAGTGTCACTGAATTAGAAAGTGTGAAGTTCATCAGATCTTTCTCACTGACTTCGGTAAGGAAATACACATTATCCTGAGATTTTGAATTATCAATAATCAGATAGAAAATCTTACCACTCTTTGTTGAAATGGTATAAAACTCTTTTGTTCCTTCCGTAGCTGTTTTTGTAACGGATTCTGCCGTCTCGCCTTCTTTATTAAGCTGTTTCTCAATACCTGTTACTGTCCGATCATCCACGGTCCCTTTTGCATCTGTCGGCTCAGAAGCCTGTGCATCCTGCGGAAGCGGAGAAGTCGTTGTTTTCTCAGTTCCCGTTGCATCTGCACTGGTCGTAGTTGCCATTGCACCATTGCTGTCACTGGAAGTTTTCTGTTTCTCTGCCTGCTTCTTTGCCCATTCATAGTAAGGATTCTGCAACACATACTTTTCAGAAGTATTTCCAGCACCGTCTGTTACCGTAATCTCAATCTGTTTTGTAGTAAAATCTTTCTGTGTCAGTTGCACTCTCAGCATTCCATCCTTCAAGTCTGTATAAGTGGTGCCATTGACTGTTACCGCAGTAATCCCGGATACTGTATCATTCCCCTGAATCGTCAGCACACCATCTGTCAGAGAAGCAGAAAGTGTCGGCTTTTCCGTGTCATAACACTTAATAGAGCGATTCTGCTCATAGACCTTTCCCTCACCATCTGTCACACGCACATACACTGTCTGATTTCCAGTGATCGTGATACTTCCGCTTCCGGTTACATCCTGCCAGCTTCCATCTTTTCCTGCTTTCGCTTCAATCTTTGCTATTGAGAAACCTTCCGGCATATGGCTGGCATCTACCGTAACAGCAATGGTTGTTTCTCCCTGTTTCCAGCCATCCGGTTTCTCAATCGTAATCGCAGGTGTGGTATTCTCAGCTGCATAAGCAGTCTGTGTCTGGAGCAAAGGTGTTGTCAGGCAAAGAAATGTCGTTGCTGCAAGCAAGCCCTTTTTTACCCTGCTTTTAGTAATTGTTCTCTTCTTCTGTTTCATTTTTTCCAGATTCATCATCGGCTTTTGTTTCCTCCTTCTGTATTTCCACCCTGCCGGGCAGTTCATTTTTCATTCTCTTTTTGAAAGCTTCCAATTCCGGAATACTCATATCCATTGCACGGATAATTCTTACAATTTCCAGATTTTCCGCTTCTGTTTTTGCAATCTCCGCAGCCTTGAACCGCTTTAAGTCTGCTTCATATCTGGCTTTGGATGCTTCCATTTTTTCCTTGGCTTTCTCATAATCCGCCGTTGCTTTTTCAAGACTTTTCATCGCTTCTCCTTTCCGGACGGCTGATGCAGCCGCCCTTTTTTCTTACCATCGTCCAAATCCATAGAAATGGCTCTGCCAGTATGGTGAATTGATGGACGTGTACTGCACCGGATGACCGCAATGGATCATCTGACCATTGCCTACATAGATTCCAATGTGCGTTACCGGAACTCCTGCATCATAAGTGCCTGTAAAAAAGATCAGATCTCCCGGCTGTGCTTCTGACTGAGATACCGGCGTGCAGATGTCATACAGTCCCTGTGCAGTCAATCTTCCTGTATTCCTTACACCAGAGTTTGTCAGGCAGTAACTTACAAATCCAGAACAGTC
>NZ_JAOQJL010000025.1:0-55450 GCF_025566965.1 Blautia ammoniilytica
GAGCAAAGCGAAAGCCAGCGCCTTGAGACGCTGGCCTAGCATTAAAGGCTTATAGCCATCCTACGAGCCACCCGTTTCACGGGTGGGGGCGACTCGAGAAGACTCCCACCTCTTTCAGGTGGTGAGTAACAGTAAGTTCGTCTCAGTGGGAGTCCAATCTTCGACTGAGATAAACGCTCCGCGAGGATGCACAGTGATTCTGTAAAGAATATGTCAGCTTACGCTGACCAGAATCACGCGCCAAGTCTCGCAGCTGCTCGACTTGAATACTATTATGAATTGCAATATTTTTCATAATCCCATGGCAGCGAAAAACAACTGGAAAGGAAAGCTATGTAATGGTATACTTATAGTAGCACACAGAGACCGTATTAGCAGAAAAATGGAGAGATGTATATGAAAAAGCGAAATCAGATTCTGGCTGGAGTATTGGCTGTGCTTCTTGGAGTATCACCTTCTGGAGTGTATGGGGAAGCATTTTATGATGTGGAAGATGTTGCCGCCACAGATGCTGCAGCCCAAGAGATAACAGATGTTCAGGATGAAGAATCGGAACAGCCGGAAGAAGTGACTGCCGGGGAAGAAAGTCAGGAGGCGAAATTTACTTCAGGTGTTGATTCGGAGACAGAAGACCACCTGTTTACAGACGGTGCAGATACAAATGCACAGGATCCTCAGGAAGAGATTATTTTGGAGTATGTGGAAGAGGAACTGGCTTCTCCGCTGATCGTGAACGGAGAACCAGGAGACACAGATGGGATTCATGTATTTTCACTGGAAGAATATGATGGATCTTATGGCAATCAGTTAGATGGGATGGCGTTGGAAGTCTATAACACATATGTTTCCAATTTGTTTGTTAATTACAGTACCTTTAATGGTGAGTCCTATGAATATAAGGCCAGTGAACCAGTTACTTTTGAGGCGAAGGTCCAAGATAACCAGATAGTTCAGGATGAGGCATATGAAGAAGCCATACTTCAGGTACGTGTCAACATGCAGGCAGCACTGGATGCGTTCACCTATGATTATCCGGAAGTATTCTGGATGCGTGGAAGTGGCTATTCTTATAGTATCAGTGCTACAAAGCAGAATGGAAAGTATACTGGCATTATTTCAGAGTTTACTATGATGCCTTCTCTTGTTGAGGGTTATAATACTAACATTACAGATAATATGAATAATTTTCTGGAAAATGCAGATGCTGCAGCCGCCCAGATCGCGGCAGACACTAACGGTAAAAGCCTATACGAGAAGGTAAAGGCGATTCATGATTATGTGTGTGAAAAGGCAGTGTATGATGCACAGAACAACTTGAGAGTACATTCTGCAGGACCAATGTTTATCGGGGATGGACATGTAGTATGTGAAGGCTATGCAAAAGCAATGCTGATTCTTTGCAGAAAACTGGGTATTGACTGTGCATGTATTGGCGGTTTTGCAAGGAACAGTTTTGCAAGCTCCGGAGAAGCACATATGTGGAACTATGTAAAGATGGATAATGATACCTGGTATCTGGTAGATGCTACCTGGGATGACCAGTTAAGCGGCATTCGTACGATCTATCTTCTGGCAGGATGGAACAGTAAAGGATTCAATCATAATACACTTCGGGAAGAACGAACTGAAAAGGATACATTTTCATCTCCCACTGAATTTACACCCCAGGCGTTTATTTATCCACTGATTTCGGATAACAGTTATCTGACAGATACAGAAACTTCGCCAGGGCATCAGTTAAGCAAGACAGACAGCAAAGTAGCTACCTGTACAGAAACAGGAAATATAGAATACTGGTACTGCAGTGTTTGCAAAAAATATTTTAGTGATGAAGATGAAAAAAAGGAAATATCTCTTGCAGACACAGTGATTCCTGCGACAGGTCATCAGTTAAGCAAGAGGGATAGAAAAGCAGCTACCTGCACAGAAGCGGGAAATACAGAATACTGGTACTGCAGTGCTTGTAAAAAATATTTCAGTGATGAAGCAGGTACAAAGGAAACAACGCTTGCAGCCACAGTGATTCCTGCGACAGGTCATCAGTTAAGCAAGAGGGATAGCAAAGCAGCTACCTGTACAGAAGCAGGAAATACAGAATACTGGTACTGCAGTGCTTGCAAAAAATATTTTAGTGATGAAGATGGAAAACAGGAGATATCGTTTGTTGATACAGTAATTCCAGCCACCGGTCATCAGTTGAATAAGACAGATGGTAAAGCAGCTACCTGCACAGAAGCAGGAAATACTGAGTATTGGACTTGCAATATTTGTGGGAAATATTTCAGTGATGAAGCAGGCACAAAGGAAACGACGCTTGCAGCCACAGTGATTCCTGCCACCGGGCATCAGTTGAGTAAGACAGAAGGCAAAGCAGCTACCTGTACAGAAGCAGGAAACATAGAGTACTGGAATTGTTCTGTTTGCGGAAAGTATTTTCGTGATAGCGAAGGAAGACAGGAAATATTGCTTGCTGATACAGCAATTCCAGCAGGACATCAGTTGAATAAGAGGGATAGCAAAGCAGCTACCTGTACAGAAGCAGGAAATACGGAATACTGGTATTGCAGTGTTTGCAAAAAATATTTCAGTGATGAAGCAGGTACAAAGGAAACGACGCTTGCAGCCACAGTGGTTCCTGCGACAGGTCATCAGTTAAGCAAGAGGGATAGCAAAGCAGCTACCTGTACAGAAGCGGGAAACATAGAGTACTGGAATTGTTCTGTTTGCGGAAAGTATTTTCGTGATAGCGAAGGAAGACAGGAAATATCGCTTGCAGATACAGTGATTCCTGCCACCGGTCATCAGTTAAGCAAGACAGACAGCAAAGCAGCCACCTGCACAGAAGCAGGAAACATAGAGTACTGGAATTGTTCTGTTTGCGGAAAGTATTTTCGTGATAGCGAAGGAAGACAGGAAATATTGCTTGCTGATACAGCAATTCCAGCAGGACATCAGTTGAATAAGACGGATAGCAAAGCAGCTACCTGTACAGAAGCAGGAAATACAGAATACTGGTATTGCAGTATTTGTGAAAAATATTTCAGTGATGAAGCAGGCACAAAGGAAACGACGCTTGCAGCCACAGTGATTCCTGCCACCGGGCATCAGTTGAATAAGACAGACAGCAAAGCAGCCACCTGTACAGAAGCAGGAAATACTGAGTATTGGACTTGCAATATTTGTGGGAAATATTTCAGTGATGAAGCAGGCACAAAGGAAACGACGCTTGCAGCCACAGTGGTTCCAGCAACAGGACATCATTATGGAGAATATCAGTTGACTAAGGAAGCAACTGCGTTGGAAGAAGGTGTTCGTACAGCATACTGCAGCTGCGGTGCATATGTGACTATTGCAGTGCCAGCTCTGACTCCATCCATAAAGCTGAATGTTTCCAGCTTGCGTCTGCGTGTGAAACAGAGATATACAGTGAAAGTGACAGGTCTTGCCAAAGGAGATTCTGTGGTTTCATGGTCAACCGGAAATAAAAAGATTGCCCGTGTATCACAAAAGGGAGTTGTAACTGGAAAAGCAAGAGGAAATACGATTATTACCATCAGGCTTGCCAGCGGGTATACCAAAAAGATGCGGGTATACGTACAAAAGGGAATCGTAAAAACAACGGCTTTAAAGATCAGCAATGCACGGCTGACGCTGAAAAAAGGAAGAAGCTATACTCTCCGTACAACGGTAGCTCCGGTGACTTCTCAGGAAAAAGTAACATTTAAAAGTTCCAATAGTAAAGTTGTATCTGTAAATCCAAAAGGCAAAATATACGCAAAGAAAAAGGGCAGGGCAAGGATTACAGTCCGTTCTGGGAAGAAGAGCCGTGTATGTGTGGTGACTGTGGAGTAGAACAGCTTAGATGGCGAAGGCTATGCTACATTCAAAACAGAAGAATTGTAGAGATGTAGCAGATAGTAACGGATTACTAACTCCCAGGCTGATCATCGCATCTTGAACACTTATGCAATGAATTTGTAAATTGCGATTTACTCAATATCATCAATTTCACTGGCAAAATCATATAAATAACGGCTTACACTATGGCGCTCTTTCCGATCTGATGGAATGAGCGCCATTCCACGTTCAATATGACTGGAAATAGCACCTACAATACTTGGCTCGTCACTGAGACGGAAGCCTTCAGTATCCATCTGGAAAATCCAGGAATTCTGATTGCACCAGCAGTTGACCCTGGGGATCTGGATCTTATCGGAATTTGTAACAAGCACCACATTCAGATTGTCATTTTCTAACAGTGCATCCCCGATATTTCGGAGAGCCTGAGCATAATATCTGTGGTCAACATGAATCGACTGATCGCATAGAAGGCTTAAGCTGGTAGAAATAAAAGGCATCATTGTGCGTCTGATCATGGATTCCAGTCGGAAGATATAGAAAAGGGAGTTTCGGTGACTGCTGTCTGTGTGATTTGTTTTTTCCCTGAATTTTGAATTAATGTCAAGGCACAGAGCAATCTTGTCTTTGCTCACATGGTTGGCCTTTAGAACCTTCTGCATAAGATCCGGTTCTACAGCAATAAAAGCAGGAGCGGACAAAATGGCATAAACAGCCCCTCTTTTTCGGAACTGATAAATGTCATTAACAACATTCACAAACCTCAGAAGCTTATAGTTTCGGAATAAATGATGACAATTATCAAGCAGTTTTCTGACCAGATCCTGATGTTTCAGAATTACAGATGAATTTAAGTATACACAGGACTGAGAAATCATCCACTGGCAAAATTCACTGGCA
Organism: Blautia ammoniilytica; assembly: GCF_025566965.1. Classification (NCBI taxonomy): domain Bacteria; kingdom Bacillati; phylum Bacillota; class Clostridia; order Lachnospirales; family Lachnospiraceae; genus Blautia; species Blautia ammoniilytica. Next base: position 4,759 of record NZ_JAOQJL010000025.1, read on the forward strand.
TATGCTTCATCATGGATCATCCAGATGAAAGAGTCAGCTTCTGCAAAGGTAAGCTCTCCGGGAATATTCATGGCTTCAGCCAAGTCTAACAGGCTGGAAATAGCTGCACGCTGACCTTCATCATCATCGTAGATCCAGGTAGTGGTTTCTGTTCCTTTGTTGGAACAGATTGGGGCGTCTGCATTTGGATGATTCAGGTTTTTGTGCGTAAGTATTTTGACCAGTGTTGCACGCAGAGAGGTTTCATTTGATAAATCTTCCAGAGGATAAAAAGAAAGAATTGCATCTTTCAAAGCATAGTTTTCATCTTCTGTGTTTAAAGAAATAAAAAAATCAACAACATCTGCAAAATAGATGGATTTTGCAGACAGATTTCTGGAACTGGTTTTCCACTTGCTTACAAGACTGGCATCAATATGAAGTGCCTGTGCCATCTGGACAGTAGGGGTATTTGTGTAATTCATAATATAACCAAAAGCAGACTGATTCCTGGCTTCCATACAACTACCGGTTTTACAGGAAAGACACAGTGGGATCTGCCAAGATGGGATGAAAAGATTCCGCTGACTACGTTGGATATTAACAGTGAATGGATGGAAATTGATCCTAAGATCAAACCAAGACCAGACGAGCCGGTGATTCATAAAAAATTTGTTTCTAACTTCTTTGGTACACATCTTGGAGCAACATTAAATTACCTTGGAGTTGACACAGTGATCGTTATGGGCGCTACTGCAGGTGGCTGCGTAAGACACTCCGTTATGGATTCTACAGGACTTGGATTTAAAACGATTGTTCCGGAAGGATGTGTTGGTGACAGAACACCAGGTGTTATCGAATGGAATATATTCGATATGGAAGCTAAATTCTGTGATGTTAAAACTGTAGATGAGGTTGTAGAATATCTGCTTGGAATTGATCCATCAGTATATACAAAACATGCCAGAGCTTTAGATCAGAAATAATGGATCTATAACATTGGATAGTTCATAATTGTTGAATAACTGCGCGTCGCATTCTCGTTACTTCAGTGATGAGTTAGACGCGCAATTTTTGTGTGACAGTAAAAATAAAGGGGCTGTCGGGAAATAGACAGTTCTAAGAGAGGGAGGGTGTGACTCATACCAAGTCACATCCTCCCCAAATTTTTATCATAAAAAGAAAAAAAGATGGCTAACGACAACCATCTTTCTCTCCGTTACATGTTATAATGTAACTATGCTAACAACTAATTATTATAACGACTTTTTTGAGTTTGGGCAACAGAAAATTAACTTTAGTTTCTTCGAATTGAGTTTACCTGACGACGATCCAGTCTATACCCTGAAAAAAGTGATGGAGGATTTAGATTTTTCTGGTCTGCTGGCCAATTGTTCAGATAAGGGAAGAACCGGGTATAACCCAATTATGATGTATGCTGTGGTTACTTACGCAAACATGCGAGGGATACGTTCTGTTGACCGTATTGTAGAATTATGTGAAAGAGATCTCGCTTTTATCTGGCTGACCCATGGGCAGAAACCAAAACGGGACGCTTTTTATGAATTTAAAGGGAAAAAGCTAACTTCTGAAATATTGGATGATCTTAATTACCAGTTTTTGCGCCGGCTTCAAAAAGAAGGCCTTGTTACACTAAAAGAACTTTTTATTGATGGGACTAAGATCGAAGCCAATGCAAACCGTTATACATTTGTCTGGCGTGGTACGGTCAATTACCATCTGGCTGGTCTGCTAGATTCTATTGAACTGAACTTTGACAGGTATAATATATTTTTGCAAGAGAATGGTTATAGGCAAAAGTATGATATAGGGAATGCACAGATGTTTGTGATCGAGGGAATGGATAAAGTCCGCAGTGTAATAGAAAAGAACCGGAAAAGGAAGCTGTCAAAGCATAAGAAACTTGCAAATAATACAGTCATTGAGGTTGATAACTGCTCTCCTCTTGAGATCCTGAAGCTGCAGAAGAACCTTAATACGATTGCCACTGGAGAAGGGATAGAGTTCGTTTATGGAAAAGGAAAAAGAAAACCTGAGATCCAGCAGCTGTATGAGGAACTGGAGCATCTCGGCCAGCGTCTGATGGGATATAAAGAATGCTTCGAGATCATGGGAAAAGACCGGAACAGCTATTCCAAGACAGACCTGGAAGCTACTTTTATGCGGATGAAAGAGGATCATATGCTGAACGGACAGTTAAAGCCGGCGTACAACGTACAGATTGCTGTGGAAAATTATTTCATCATTCACGGTTACGTAAGTAATGACCGGACGGATTACAATACCCTGATCCCAGTCCTGGAAAAGCACCAGCAGGCTTTTGGCAGTATCCTGGAAGAGGTAACTGCTGACAGCGGATACTGTAGTGAGAAAAATCTGCTTTATTTAAAAGAAAAAGGGATAGAAAGCTATATAAAACTGCAGGATCATGAAAAACGCAAAACACGCGCATATGCCGAAGATATCAGCAAATATTACAACATGAAGGTCGAAGTATTTGAAGATGAGCAGTTCTATATCTGCCATGACGGACGTGAACTGCGTCACATAAGAACGGAAACCAAAGAGCAGAATGGTTATACCCAGACCTTTGAGGTGTACGCCTGCGCCGACTGCAGTGGATGCGAACATAAAGCCCGCTGTCTGTATAAATATAATGCCAAAAAGGATACTGAAAAAAACAAGGTAATGAAGATCAATGAACAGTGGGATGAACTGCGTGAAAAGTCCCATGCAAACATCCAAAGTGAGCGTGGGATCCTGAAACGGCAGACACGTTCGATCCAGACAGAAGGACATTTCGGTGATATCAAAGAAAACGAAAACTTTAGGCGTTTTAATTACCGTTCTGCAGATAAAGTGTACAAAGAATTCATGTTGTATGCAATCGGAAGGAATATAAATAAATACTGTCGTTTTCTCAATGAAAAACTAAAGAAGTTTGAGGGAAAAACAACGGAAAAAACAGCTTGATCAAAAGTGCGGCTGTAAAAATCCAGACAAGGGATTTTTGCGGTCAAAAATAAATTTCATCTTTCATAGAAAAAAGGATCCCTCGCAAGGTAGAAGGCTAACAAGCCTTGTCCCTGCTGGGATCCTTTCAATTACTACTGGGGATGCCGAAATTTGCTATTAACCGACAGCCCCTTTTATAGTGGAAGCAGTGGGGCTCGAACCCGCGACCTCTCGCGTGTGAGGCGAACGCTCATCCCAGCTGAGCTATGCTTCCTTCTCATAAATGCAGGCACACTTAAAAGCCTGCATTCTATGGACCTGGCGGGAATTGAACCCGCGTCCGAAAGTCTATCCCTTGCGGCATCTCCCATCACAGTCAATGTTTTAACATTCCCTCCACAGCACGCCCACAGACAGGCTTACTGCTTCAGTAGCTTCATAATACATCTGCCGGGACAAAGCTTAACCGGCAAGGTTTCTCACATAGTCGACGCCAGGCTCCTGATGTGTGAGTGCATCAGGTCTGACGGGCAGCACTTAGGCTGCCATTACTAACTGATCGTCAGCGTTTATATTTAGAATTTCCCGTTTTAACGCAGTTCGGGAGCTGCGGATGGCTTCCTCAACTTCAAAACCCCCGTCGAAACCAGTACAAGCCCGAATAGATAAAATCGGATATCTTTGCTGGTACGCAGACGAATTGAAACTGTGTGGCAGAACATATCTGTCACTACCTGACAGCCGACAGTCTTACTATCAACTCTCTTGTTAAAGAATTATAATCATGTTTCCACCGGCTGTCAAGGCAAATTACAGCATTATTTCATATCAAATCACAGCATTATTTCAAATCATTTCAACTCAAATCCTATTCTCCGAATTCCTGTGCTGCTTTCTTCAGCATCTGACGGATTGGTAAATGATAAGGACATCTTGTCTCACACTTCCCACATCCGATACATGCAGAAGCCTTCACCGGAAGCTTCTCATAACGGGCTCTTGCCCACTCTTCCAGATTGTAACGTAACAGATAACCTTCCATAAGAAAAACATTCGGAATACCGATCCCTACGCTGCAAGGCGCACAGTAATTACATCTTCTGCAGAAATTGGTTCCCAGTTGTCTGCGCACCTCATCCATCTTCTCTTTTTCTTCTAAGGTAAGAGGTGTCTGATCTGAACAGGCAGCAATATTCTCTTCTAATTCGGCAATCTCAGCCATTCCCGGGATGGTCACAGTTACATCCGGATTGGAACAGACATAACGCAGTGCAAGACGTCCATCCTCAATAGCTCCGCCAGCTAAAGGCTTCATATCAATGAATCCGATCCCCTTCTCTGCGCATTTACGAATCAGCTCTTCTCCCTGATTCTCCACAATATTATATGGAAACATGATAGTCTCAACCCAGTCAAGCTCCAGTGCCTTCTCAAAAACAGCTGTAGAATGTGCAGTCAGACCTATATGTCCGATCTTTCCGGATGCCTTTGCTTCTTCAAGTGCTTCCAGTGCACCTCCTTTGCCGATCACCTGCTCCAGCTGGTCCATAGAAGGATTGTGTACCTGATACAGATCAATATGATCTGTACGAAGATTATTCAGGCTGATCTGGATATCGGCTGCCATTGCATCTTTTGTCCTGGACATGCTCTTGGTTGCGATCACAAACTGATCCCTGATCCCCTCAAGACCGTATCCCAGATACTCCTCGCTGACTGTATAGCCTCTGGCTGTATCAATATAATTTACGCCCTCTTCTGCCAGCTTATGCATCAGCGTCCGTGTACCCTCTGCATCAATTTTCTGGATAGGAATACCTCCGAATCCCATCCTTGAAATACGAAGCCCTGTTTTTCCTAAGTATGTATACTCCATCTCTCTCCTTTCCGGGATATTCCCTGTTCTTCAAAAACAGTGTAAAAATCCCTCACTGATAATCATTTACTGCTCATCACCTATAGAGGTGGAAAACCTCTCACATTCGGCATATATTGAAAGGGATGCTGCCATGTGCAACATCCCTTCTGTTCGTGTATCCACACGCATCGCTCTCATGTCTGTCTGAAGCTTCTGCTGCAAGGCAGCCTGGCCGCATCAAACTCTGGAGAGATACTCTCCTGTTCTTGTATCAATCTTCAGCTTGTCGCCTTCGTTTACGAAAAGCGGTACCATAACCTGTGCACCAGTCTCAACAACAGCCGGCTTGGTAGCACCCTGTGCTGTATTACCTGCAAACCCTGGCTCTGTCTCTGTAACAAGCAGCTCTACAAACAACGGCGGCTCAATAGCAAATACATTGCCATTGTGAGAACAGATCTTAACCATCTCGTTCTCTTTCACGAATTTAAGAGAATCGCCTACCTGCTCTTCTGTAAGGCCGATCTGGTCAAATGTCTCTACGTTCATGAAATAATACAGTCCGCCATCATTGTACAGATACTGCATATCTACACGCTCAATACGTGCTGTAGGGAACTTCTCAGTAGGACGGAAAGACTTCTCCAGTACAGCTCCTGTAATGATATTTTTGTATTTGGTTCTTACGAAAGCAGCTCCTTTACCAGGTTTTACATGCTGAAATTCTACGATCTGACATACATTGCCATCAATTTCCACTGTGACGCCGTTTCTGAAATCACCTGCTGAAATCATACTTGTGTTTCCTCCTTAATTGTGCTTATCGCTAAAAAATATTTTATAATACCCAGGAATATTTTTCAACTGTTTTTTTACTTATCTTGCCATTTATATTTTTCCGTTTCAAATTGTCCTTTGATTTATACAATTTGTCCTTATAAATGATCTTGTTTCTTTTTATTTCTCTTTTAATTTTTCCTCAATCTCACTGATCAGATCATCAAAGGGCTTTACACCTGTAACAACCTGGATATCGGCAAAACCTGCATAAATAGGATCTCTTTGCTTCAGAAGCTTTTTCATCTTCTCATCCCTGTCATCGCCTTCCAGAAGCGGATTGGTATTCCCACTGCCTTCCATACGCTTTTTAAGCACGTCTGCAGATCCTTTCAAGTAAACAACAGTACCCAGCTGTTTTATATACTTCTGGTTCTGTTCCTGTACCGGAAGACCGGAGCCAAGAGAAATGATCTTTTTCTCCTTGTCCTCGATCAAGCCTTTGATGGTCATTGTTTCCAGTGCTCTGTAATACGGTTCCCCAAATCTCTGAAAAATCTCTTTGATAGACATATCCATCTTTTTGCTGATCACTCTGTCCACATCAATAAATGGCAGTCCAAGATCCTTGGACAGACGTTTCCCCACTCGAGTTTTTCCTGAACCCATAAATCCAATGATAACGATATGGTTCATGAATTCCCCTCCTTCTTTTGCTTTTGATAAAAAAATAAAACTATTTTTTCCAGATAACGCTTAAGAACGATCTGAATCTCTTCTTTTGGATGGATCGGCTTCACAAGAATGCAAAAAAGCCCTGCCTTCTTTGCGCCGTAAATATCAGTAAATAGCTGATCGCCGATAAAAAGTGTATTCTTCCGTTCTGTACCCAAAAGCTCCATAGCCTTCTGATAGCCCTTTGGCGACGGCTTGCCAGCCTTATATACACAGCATCCACCTGTCTCTTCACAAAAAGGCTCCACTCTATCCTTTTTGTTGTTGGATACAAAACAGTATCCAAAGCCAAGTTCTTTCAACCTTGCAAAAAGGGCTTTGGCCCTTTCATCTGCCGGTGCCCCATGAGGCACCAGCGTGTTATCAATATCAAACAGAATCCCCCGGAAGCCTTTGGCATATAGCTGTTCAAAATTGATCTGATATGTGGAATCCAGATATTGATCCGGATAAAAGCACTTAAACATTCACTATCCTCTTTCATACAATTTCTGTTTTTGTGTTTCCGTCCCTGGCCTGGCTTCCTACTTTTCAAGATAAGCCTGCATCTCTTCCATACGCTGCTTCATCAGCTGGTACCCATGATCATAAAACTCTGTCAGCTTCTCTACATTCTGCTCAGTTCTTGACACAGGCTCCACCTCCGGACGGATCACAAAAATATGGCCTTCTTCTTCCCATTTCTCCACCAGCTCCATTACCCGGTTGTAATTCCGGTAACGGTTCAAAAGTGCGTTTAAAAGATTGGGATATTTCTTCAATGCAGCCGTATAAAGAAGTCTGCTTTTCCCGGGTGCTTTCTTACGATAGCCTTTATTTCGAGTAAGCACTACCACATTCTTCTGATGCCCCAGCTTCATGGAATGAATCAGAGGCACAGAATCTGCCACGCCTCCATCCACACAAGGAATACCATCCACATCTACCACAGGACTTATTAATGGAATACTGGAAGAAGCCCTGCAGATCGTGAGAAGCCGTTCCCTGTCCTGCTTCTCTGAAAGATACATAGCCTCTCCAGTAAGACAATTGGTCACAACCACTTCACATTGGATATCAGAAGCAAAGTAAGTATCAAAGTCAAAAGGAAAAAGCCGGTTAGGATATTCGTCAAAAAGTCTGTCCATATCAAAAAGATATCCCTTTTTCAAGGCATCCTTTGTACCAATATAACGATTCTTCCGATCCTGGATGATCGTACAGTCCTTTGTCCTGCCGATCTGTTTTGAAACATAATCTATCGCATTACAGGCACCTGCTGAAACGCCGATCACATAAGGAAACTTAACTTCCTTTTCCATCAGGTAATCCAGCACGCCGGCAGTAAACACACCTCTTGTGCCGCCGCCTTCCAGTACCAGTGCTGCCTCTTTTTTGCCATTCACTTGTGTCAATGCCCCCTTACCTGTCGCTAAGCGGCACATACTCTGACGGATCCAGTACATTCTTATAAGCCGGACGGATGATCTTGTCTACATTGATCAGCTCTTCCATACGGTGCGCACTCCATCCTACAATACGTGCCACAGCAAACATAGGTGTATATAATTCCAGAGGAAGATCCAGCATGCTGTACACAAAACCGCTGTAAAAATCCACATTAGCGCTTACGCCCTTGTAGATCCGGCGCTCCTGTGCGATCACCTCCGGTGCCAGGTGCTCTACATTGGCATACAACTGATAATCCTTCATCCTGCCCTTTTCCTTGGCAAGCTTCTCTACAAAGCCCTTCAATACCTGTGCACGTGGATCAGATACGGAATAAACTGCATGTCCCATACCATAGATCAGTCCCCGTTTATCAAAGGCTTCTTTGTGAAGAAGCTTCCTCAGATATACGCGGATCTCATCTTCGTCAGAGAAATCTTTGATATGCTTCTTCATATCATTAAACATGCTCACCACTTTAATATTGGCACCGCCATGCTTTGGTCCTTTTAAGGAGCCAAGAGCTGCTGCCACAGCAGAATATGTATCTGTACCTGAAGAAGACACAACTCTTGTGGTAAATGTGGAGTTATTACCACCACCGTGTTCCATATGAAGAATCAGTGCAAGATCCAGGATCTTTGCCTCCAAATGGCTGTATTTCTTATCTGGGCGCAGCATACGGAGAATATTCTCCGCAGTAGACAAATCCTTCTTAGGATTATGGATATACAGGCTCTTCCCACATGAATAATGATTGTATGCCTGATAGCCATAAACTGACAAAAGCGGGAATACGCTGATCAGGTTCAAACACTGACGCAGAACATTAGGCAGTGCAATATCATCTGGATTTTTGTCATAACAGTAAAGAGTAAGCACACTCCTTGACAGTGCATTCATAATATCCTTGGAAGGTGCTTTCATGATCACGTCTCTGACAAAATTGGTAGGCAGTGATCTCTGATTTGCAAGAAGTTTGGTAAAATCCTGCAGTTCCTGCGCAGTTGGCAGTTTACCAAACATTAAAAGGTAGGTTGTTTCCTCAAAGCCAAATCGGTCATCCTCAATAAAGCCTCTGGTAAGATCCTTGATATCATATCCCCTGTAAGACAGCTTTCCTGCACATGGCACTTCCTTGCCATCCACTACCTTTGTGGCACACACATTGGATACCTGGGTAAGTCCGGCCAGCACACCTTTACCATTCACATCTCGCAAACCGCGCTTTACATCATATTTCCCATAAAGAGAAAGGTCCAGGGTGGAATGATCTTTACAGATCTCCGTCAGATTTTCAATTTCCGGCGTTACTTTCATATTAAATCCTGTCATTAAACAATCTCCTTTCTATTGGCAATATTATAACATCATATTTCCTTCAGGTAAACCAAAGAATCCATCCAGCTGCATTCCCGCACAAATCCATGTTACTGTTCACTCTATTCAAAGTATCCCGGTATCCTTAAAGAAGCTGTCATAAGCTGATTCTTATCATCGCTGATGATAAGTGGAAAGGAATTCTCTCAACCTGTCAGTTGCCTTTTCCAACTGGCGCACATTTGGCAGATACACAACGCGGAAATGATCTGGCTGTCCCCAGTTAAAGCCTTTTCCAGGCACAAGAAGTACCTGCTTCTCATGAAGGAAATCCAGGGCAAACTGCTCGTCATCCATAATATTGAATTTCTCAGTATCGATCTTAGGGAAAATATAAAATGCAGCCCTTGGTTTTACTGCTGTAATCCCTGGAATATCAGTAAGTGCCTTGTAGATATAATCTCTCTGCTCATAAACCCTTCCACCCGGCTGGATATATTCATTCACGCTCTGATAGCCGCCAAGAGCAGTCTGTACGATAGACTGAGCAGGAACGTTGGAGCAAAGCCGCATGGAGGAAAGCATATTCAGGCCTTCGATATAACCTTTTGCCTTGTTCTTTGCACCGCTGAGGATCATCCACCCAATACGGAAGCCTGCGATCATATGAGATTTGGACAGTCCTGAAAATGTAACACAGAACAGATCCGGTGCCAGGGACGCAATGGAAGTATGTTCATATCCATCCATAACAAGACGGTCATAAATCTCATCTGAAAAGATAATCAGTTCATGCTCTCTTGCGATCTGTACGATCTGCTCCAGCACTTCCTTGGGATATACTGCACCGGTAGGATTATTGGGGTTAATGATAACGATGGCCTTTGTCCTGTCTGTGATCTTGCTGCGGATATCATCCATATCCGGATACCAGTCAGACTGCTCATCGCAGATATAATGGACAACATTTCCACCTGCAAGAGTAGCTGTAGCTGTCCATAAGGGGTAATCCGGTGAAGGAATCAGGATCTCATCCCCATTATTCAAGAGTGCCTGCATGCACAGATTGATCAATTCACTTACACCGTTGCCTGTGTAAATATCACTCATGGTAACATTGGGAAGCTTCTTCAGCTGAGAATACTGCATAATAGCTTTTCTTGCAGAAAAAATCCCTTTGGAATCAGAATAGCCCTGGGATGTACGTACATTACTCAGCATATCCAAGATCACCTCCTGGGGTGCTGAAAAGCCAAAGGGATAGGGATTGCCGATATTCAGCTTCAGGATCTCCATCCCGTCCTCTTCCATCCTTGCCGCCTCGTCTACTACAGGTCCACGCACATCATATAATACATTATCAAGTTTACTGGATTTTTCAAATTTTCTCATAATTACCTCTTTTCTGCCCTGAGGGCACAACGATTATATTTATCTTCTCATATTTACCGATTTTTCGCAAGTCCTCATCCCATGAAGATTGTTAAAAAAAAAATTAATTGTAACTCTGTTAAAAAAAAATAAATGTAACTCTTTTCTTTTTTAATACTTTAGTGTATAATAGCACTCGAAAAAATTTTCATATCAAAATCAATATGGATGAGGAGGAACTACAATGTCTTATACTGAAGAAGTTTATGAGAGAGTCGTAGCACAGAACCCTGGTGAGCCGGAATTCCATCAGGCTGTAAAGGAAGTTCTTGATTCTCTTAAAGTAGTAATCGACAAAAACGAGGAGAAATACCGCAGTGTTTCCCTTCTGGAACGTCTTGTTGAGCCGGAAAGAATCATCTCCTTCCGTGTTCCGTGGGTTGATGACAACGGTGTTGTTCAGGTAAATAAAGGATATCGTGTACAGTTCAACAGTGCGATCGGACCTTACAAGGGCGGTCTTCGTTTCCATCCGTCAGTAAACCAGGGTATCCTGAAATTCCTTGGTTTTGAGCAGACCTTCAAAAACTCTCTGACAGGTCTTCCTATCGGCGGTGGCAAGGGTGGTTCCAACTTCGATCCTAAGGGTAAATCTGACAGAGAGGTTATGGCATTCTGCCAGAGCTTCATGACAGAGCTTTCCAAATATATCGGTGCTGACACTGACGTACCGGCTGGCGATATCGGCGTAGGCGGACGCGAGATCGGTTATCTGTTCGGACAGTACAAACGTATCCGTGGCCTTTATGAGGGTGTTCTTACAGGTAAGGGTCTTACCTATGGCGGTTCCCTGATCCGTACCCAGGCTACAGGCTATGGTGTTGTATACATGCTGGATGAGATCATGAAAGCACACAAAGATTCAATTGCCGGCAAGACTTTCGTAGTTACCGGTTCCGGTAATGTTGCTATCTATGCAGTAGAAAAAGCACAGCAGTTAGGCGGCAAGGTTGTTGCCATGTGCGATTCCAACGGATTTATCCATGATCCGGAAGGCATCAAGCTTGATATCGTAAAAGATATTAAAGAAGTGAAACGTGGACGTATCAAAGAATATGCAGACCGTGTTGAGGGTGCTACCTACACAGAAGGCCTTGGCATCTGGAATATCAAATGTGATGTATATCTGCCATGTGCAACTCAGAATGAGCTTTCTCTTGACGGTGCAAAAGCACTGGTAGCAAATGGCTGCAAATATGTAGTTGAGGGTGCTAACATGCCTACTACTCTTGATGCAACAAGCTACCTGATGGAGAATGGTGTTCTCTTTATGCCTGGTAAAGCAGCTAACGCTGGTGGTGTTGCTACTTCTGCTCTTGAGATGAGCCAGAACTCCATGAGACTTTCCTGGACAGCTGAAGAGGTAGATGAGAAGCTTCACAACATCATGATCGACATCTTCCACAAGGCTGATGACGCAGCAAAACGTTATGATATGGAAGACAACTACGTAGCAGGTGCTAACATCGCCGGCTTTGAAAAGGTTGTTGATGCTATGATGGCTCAGGGTATCTGCTAATCCCTGCTCCACCTTACCTAAGTAAATGATTGACCGCCTGTGCTTTTGCACAGGCGGTATTTTTTATGCCATACAAAAAAGACCTTGAAGGGCTGGATTTCTCCAGTCATTCAAGGTCAATTCTTACGTTTGGACAATTATTCATAGCTAGGGAATATGCCCTTAACAGGACATACACCCAGGCTTTATACAAAAATCAAATTATGCGTTCTTCTCAGCGATTGCTGCCTGAGCTGCTGCCAGACGAGCTACCGGTACACGGAACGGTGAGCAGGAAACATAATCAAGACCGATCTTGTTGCAGAACTCTACAGAAGACGGATCTCCACCATGCTCGCCACAGATACCTACATGAAGGTTTGGATTAACCGGTTTTCCTAATTTGATAGCTGTTTCCATCAGCTTGCCAACGCCAACCTGATCCAGTTTTGCAAATGGATCGTTCTCGAAGATCTTAGCGTCATAGTAAGCATTCAGGAACTTACCAGCATCATCACGGGAGAATCCGTAGGTCATCTGAGTAAGGTCGTTTGTACCGAAGCAGAAGAAGTCTGCCTCTGTTGCAATAGCGTCAGCTGTGATAGCTGCACGTGGGATCTCGATCATAGTACCAACTTCGTACTTCAGATCAACACCTGCTGCTGCGATCTCAGCATCTGCTGTCTCAACAACGAATTTCTTAACATATTTAAGCTCTTTTACATCACCTACAAGCGGGATCATGATCTCTGGGCAGATGTCCCAATCAGCGTGTGCTTTCTTAACTTTGATAGCTGCACGGATGATTGCAGTTGTCTGCATCTTAGCGATCTCAGGATAGGTAACTGCAAGACGGCATCCACGATGACCCATCATCGGGTTGAACTCGTGAAGGGAAGCGATGATTGTCTTGATCTCCTCAACGCTCTTGCCCTGTGCCTCAGCAAGCTTCTTAATATCCTCTTCCTCTGTAGGAACGAACTCATGAAGCGGCGGATCCAGGAAACGGATAGTTACCGGGTTGCCTTCCAGAGCCTCGAACAGTCCTTCAAAGTCATCCTGCTGATATGGCAGAACCTTTGCAAGAGCTTTCTCTCTCTCCTCTGCTGTTGTGGAGCAGATCATCTCACGGAATGCATCAATACGTCCCTCGCCGAAGAACATATGCTCTGTACGGCAAAGACCGATACCTTCTGCACCAAGCTCAACTGCTTTCTTAGCGTCAGCAGGAGTATCTGCGTTTGTACGAACCTTCATAGTTCTGTATTTGTCAGCCCAAGCCATGATACGGCCGAACTCACCAGCGATTGTAGCATCTACAGTCGGGATGATACCGTCATAGATGTTACCTGTTGTACCATCGATGGAGATGAAGTCTCCCTCATGGAACTCTTTTCCGCCAAGTGTAAATTTCTTATTAGCTTCGTCCATAGCGATATCACCGCATCCGGATACACAGCACTCACCCATACCACGGGCAACTACTGCTGCATGAGATGTCATACCACCACGAACTGTCAGGATACCCTGAGCAGATTTCATACCTGTGATATCCTCTGGAGATGTCTCAAGACGAACAAGAACAACCTTCTCGCCTCTCTCAGCCCATTCAACAGCATCATCAGCTGTGAATACGATCTTACCGCAAGCAGCTCCAGGAGAAGCTCCAAGACCTTTGCCCATCGGTGTAGCAGCTTTAAGAGCCTTAGCATCGAACTGAGGATGAAGAAGTGTATCAAGGTTACGAGGATCGATCATTGCAACTGCCTCTTCCTCAGATCTCATTCCCTCGTCAACAAGGTCACAAGCGATCTTCAGAGCAGCCTGAGCGGTTCTCTTACCATTACGTGTCTGCAGCATGTATAACTGGCCATGCTCAACAGTGAACTCCATATCCTGCATATCTCTGTAGTGTGTCTCCAGAGTATGGCAAACTTCTGTAAATTTAGCGAATGCTTCAGGGAACTTCTGCTCCATCTCAGCAATGTGCATAGGTGTACGAACACCAGCAACAACGTCCTCGCCCTGTGCATTGGTAAGGAACTCACCAAACAGACCTTTGTTTCCTGTAGCTGGGTCTCTTGTAAATGCAACACCAGTACCACAGTCATCACCCATGTTACCAAATGCCATCATCTGTACGTTTACAGCTGTACCCCAGGAATATGGGATATCGTTGTCACGACGATATACGTTTGCACGTGGGTTGTCCCAGGAACGGAATACGGCTTTGATTGCACCAACTAACTGCTCCTTCGGATCAGATGGGAAATCAGCACCGATTTTCTCTTTATATTCAGCTTTGAACTGCATAGCAAGCTCTTTAAGGTCGTCAGCTGTAAGCTCAACGTCAAGCTTAACGCCTCTCTCAGCTTTCATTTTGTCGATCAGCTCTTCAAAATATTTCTTACCAACTTCCATAACTACGTCAGAATACATCTGGATGAATCTTCTGTAGCAGTCCCATGCCCAACGTGGATTGTTGGATTTCTCAGATAATACAGCAACAACGTCTTCGTTTAAACCAAGGTTCAGGATAGTATCCATCATACCTGGCATAGAAGCTCTAGCGCCAGAACGAACGGAAACAAGCAGAGGATTTTCTTTATCACCAAATTTCTTGCCGGTGATTCCTTCCATTTTGGTGATTGCTTCCATGATCTGGGCCATGATCTCGTCATTGATCTGTCTGCCGTCCTCATAATACTGTGTGCAAGCCTCAGTAGTGATTGTAAAGCCCTGCGGAACAGGAAGACCCAGGTTTGTCATTTCAGCAAGGTTGGCACCTTTACCACCCAGAAGGTTTCTCATATCAGCGTTACCTTCTGTAAACATGTAAACCCATTTTGCCATTTTACATTTTCCTCCTAAATAAATTGTTCTTTCAACATGAAATATGTTTTTTATACGCACATAGTTATTTTATAGAGTTATCCGGCAATAGTCAAGGCTATTTTTCGCTGTGTCTGTATTTTTACCAGTCTTTTTTGTCTATTTTCGTTTTTTTCCTGCATTTTTATTTAATACCAGGTGTCTGGGCAGTCCGTTTACCATCATCGGAGGATAGTCTCCCTGGATCAGAGGCTTGATATAATCAATGAAATCCTTGGTAACATTGGTGGCATCCTTATTCATCCAGCTTCTTGGAACCAGCTTCTCCTCATTGGCGATCCTGTGCACATCATAAATCCCTGTGGCAGCCATGTAAGGATCATCTGATACACGGTCGATCACGATCATCTTACCTGTATCTCCTTCATCTGCTGCTTTCACCGCAGCGCCGCCTACCATAAATGCTTCGTCAATGTCCACCCTGGATGCCATATGGGATGCACTTCTTTGTAAAGTAGAAAGCTCCACTGCACGGGTCTTGCATCCACACTCTGCTGCCAGGAAATTGGCCAGATAAGTAGCTGTACCCTGCAGCTGCTTATGTCCGAAGGCATCTACATAGTCTCCTACATTTCCAAGCTCGCATACATAACGTCCATCTGCCAGTTTGATACCCTCAGATACTGCGATCACAATAGAGGATTTCTTTTTCAGCAGTTCCTTTACCTTTACCAAAAAACGGTCAATATCAAAAGGAACCTCTGGCAGATAGATCAGATCCGGACCTTCACACTCTTCTGTCTTAGCAAGAGCAGTGGCACCGGTAAGCCAGCCTGCATTGCGGCCCATGATCTCCATAATAGTGATCATATTTTTCTTATAGGTAAGGCCTTCCGCATCCCGGATCACTTCCTTTGTGGATGCCCCAATATATTTGGCAGCACTACCAAAACCAGGAGTATGGTCTGTCAGTGCCAGATCATTATCAATGGTCTTAGGCACCCCAAGGAACTTCTGGGTCTGGCCGGTAAGGATGGCATAGTCGGAAAGCTTCTTAATGGTATCCATAGAATCATTACCGCCAATGTAGATAAATGCATCAATATCCAGCTTGTTCAGGATCTTGAAAATCTTCTCATAAATATCTCTGTCTTCATGGATCTCCGGCAGCTTGTACCTGCATGACCCAAGAAAAGCAGACGGTGTTCTCTTCAACAGTTCAATATCAATCTCGGAATGGATCTGCGTGGACAGATCAATGTACTGTTCATCCAAAAGTCCCTGGATCCCGTGCAGCATACCATAAACTTTGTTGAAGCCTCGCTCAATGGCATTCTTGTATACGCCTGCAAGACTGGAGTTAATAACAGAAGTAGGACCTCCTGACTGACCTACGATAATGTTTCTTTTTTTCCCCATAGTGACATTTCCTCCTCTACATTGGTTTATAATAGTAAATTTTAACAACCAAAGTGTAGGAAGTCAATGTTTTATTGTAAGATTTTGATTAATATATTTTTTACGCCAAATAAAATCATAGAAATAATAGCTGTACATGCAAATATCAGCACAGGTGCATATGTGCTATATGCCATACTCCACGGATCTGTACCGTCTTTCAGATAAAGATCCATCACTGTGATCACAGCCGGATGAAGGATATAGATCATTGTTGCACAATTCCTGCCCAGCCATGCAAAAAATCCGGTAAGAATCCTTCTTTTGTAAAAGCCTGCCCAGCAAAGGAACACACAAAATACACACATAGTAAGAAACGTAGTACTGATATAATGCTCCCGTGGTGCATTTGCCTGCACAGACTCCAGATATCTTCTTTCGTAAAAACTGGTCCAGGTAAATACTGCCCCACCTGCAAGAAACAAAAGTCCCTTCCACCAGCGGCTTTTTTCCAGCTTTTTCTCTTTATGGATCCCTAACGCCCAGCCAATGGCAAAATAAGGAATCCCTACAAACAGATAATTTCTTACGTAAATATAATCAATCTCCTGGTTCCATAAAAGCAGTGAATACTTTCCAAAGATCAGATCCCCGGCAAGAAGAAAGGGTGTCAGGATCAGCATCCAATACTGTTTTTCTTTTTTTACAAGCCAGGCTGCCAGGATCAGCACATACAGGATAGCACCCAGATACCACAGATGGGAACGAAAAGGAGATTCATTGGTAATGAGCAGATCACGGATCTTCTCAGGGGTAAGAAGCTTCTGAAGCTTTCCCTGAATATTGCCTGTGCCATAATAATACACAACAAAAAGATCCCATACAAAATAAAACAGGTTCGCCAGGATCCCTATCCTCAGGATCTTAAGGATCTGTTTTTTTTGTTTCCCTTTTCTTATGGTATCACTGTAGAAAAAACCTGTGATCATAAAAAACACAGGAACTGCAAACCTGAAAAAGATCTTCAGATACATCCCAGCGTCTCCTGGAAATCCCCGATGTATGCTGATCACACCAAAAGCACATATACATTTCAGGATATCCAGTGTTTCCCATCTTTTTTCCATAAAATAAACAGGGGCCTGCCCTTTCACAGGCAGACCCTTTTACCTCCGATTATTTACCTACCTCAAAAGTGAACTTATCTGCAAAATATGCATCCAGCTCATCGATCTTAATACGTACCTGCTCCATGGAATCACGCTCACGTACGGTTACGCAGCCATCTGTTTCAGAATCAAAGTCGTAAGTGACACAGAACGGTGTACCGATCTCATCCTGTCTTCTGTAGCGCTTGCCAATATTTCCTCTGTCATCATACTCACAGTTATATTTCCTGGAAAGGCTGTGATAAATAGCCTCAGCACCATCATTCAGCTTCTTGGAAAGCGGAAGTACACCAATCTTTACAGGTGCAAGTGCCGGATGGAAACGAAGCACAGTACGTACATCATTCTTCTCTGCATCCAGAACTTCCTCATCATAAGCGCTGCACAGAAATGCCAGTACCATACGGTCAGCACCAAGTGATGGCTCGATCACGTATGGGATGTATTTCTGCTTCTTCTCATCATCAAAATAACTCAGATCCTGACCGGATACGTTCTGGTGCTGTGTCAGGTCGTAATCAGTCCTGTCTGCAATCCCCCACAGCTCGCCCCATCCAAACGGGAACAGGAACTCAACGTCTGTGGTAGCCTTGCTGTAGAAGCTTAACTCCTCCGGTGAATGGTCACGGTAACGTACCTCATCCTCCTTAAGGCCAAGGGCACTAAGCCAGTCAAGACAAAACTTCTTCCAGTATGCAAACCACTCCAGGTCTGTATCCGGCTCACAGAAGAACTCCAGCTCCATCTGCTCAAACTCACGGGTACGGAATGTAAAGTTACCTGGTGTGATCTCATTACGGAAGGATTTACCGATCTGAGCAATACCAAATGGAATCTTCTTTCTGGAAGTTCTCTGTACATTCTTGAAGTTAACAAAAATACCCTGTGCAGTCTCAGGTCTTAAATATACAGTGTTCTTAGCGTCTTCTGTAACACCCTGGAATGTTTTGAACATCAGGTTAAACTGACGGATGTCTGTAAAGTTGTGCTTCCCACAGGTGGGACACGGAATGGAATGGTCTTTGATAAAGTCCATCATCTTCTCCTGGGACCATCCGTCAACGGATCCGCCTTCGATCTCCAAGCCTTTCTCTGCACAGAAATCCTCGATCAGCTTATCTGCGCGGAAACGCTCATGGCACTCTTTACAATCCATCAGAGGATCAGAAAATCCTCCCAGATGTCCGGAAGCGATCCATGTCTGAGGGTTCATAAGGATGGCACAGTCAACGCCTACATTATAAGGAGACTCCTGAACAAATTTCTGCCACCAGGCACGCTTTACGTTATTCTTTAATTCCACACCCAGATTGCCGTAGTCCCATGTATTCGCCAGACCACCATAAATCTCTGAACCGGGATATACGAAGCCTCTGGCTTTTGCCAATGCTACGATCTTGTCCATTGTTTTTTCCATAACAGTTCTCCTCATTTTCTCTTCATGATATTCCGCCTGCAAGCAGCGGTTTTATTTATTCAGGAATGCTGTCATTCCTGCTGCAAGATGCGCATGTCACCTTACATCTGATGTTCCTAATTATACTAGCATCCCCTCGGTTTTTCAACCTTGAAATTATTTCATCACTTCCAGGACCTGAAGACTTTTAAACTTTCTGTCTGTATTTCTTTCAACATATGTATGGATGCAGCGCTCCAGTTCCTTAAGTACCTGTTCGTTCACAGTAAAGGTATACAGCTTATTCATTGGCTGGCTTACAATAAATTCCATGGCATATACTGCAGCACCGGAGATCCTGATGGCATCCGGTGCTGTCCTTTGGTCCACACATTCCCGGCAGACAATGCCGTGAAGGCTCTGGGAAAAGAAAAGCTCTTTCATTTCTCCTGCTCTGCGTCCGCAGCTGCCACAGGAAAAAACCTCCGGCATCAGTCCCTGTTCCGCCATAGTACGCAGTTCAAATATGCACCGCACCAGTCTGTCATCAATCTTTGGATTCAAAAGCGCACGTACAGAAAGATATAAAAGATTCATCATTTCTTTTTCATCTGTGCCTTCCTGTCCAAAATAATCAGCCAATTCCAGGAAATAGTAACCATAATAGATACCCGGCTGCTCTCCTGCAAGCTCTACAAAATGGTGGGTAACTGATACCTGGTTCAGGTTGTAGCTGCTGCGCCCTTCATAAAGGGTAAAGCTGCCAAAAACGAAGGGATTGGCAGCTGCCATAAACGGACTGTTCTGCCGCCTTGCTCCCTTTGCAAAAGCTGAAATCTTCCCCCGCTCCCTTGTAAGAAGAAGGATCCGTTTGTCATATTCTCCTACAGGCATTGCAGACAGAACGACTCCCTGTACTGTGATCAGATCACTCATTTTCAGATTTCCTTCTTGTCATAACCAAAATTCTTGATCATAAAATCACTGTCGCGCCAGTCTTTCTTTACTTTTACCCAAAGCTTCAGATTTACCTTTGCTTCCAGCATCCGTTCCAATTCATATCTGGCATTGCTGCCGATCTTCTTCAGCATGGTGCCGCCTTTGCCGATAATGATCCCCTTATGGGACTCCCGCTCACATATAATGGTTGCTTCAATATCATACATCAGGTTCTTCCCGGGACGTTCCTTCATCCTATCAATAGCCACTGCGATCCCATGTGGGATCTCTGCGTCCAAAGCATGAAGAGCCTTTTCACGGATGATCTCTGCTACGATCTGTCTCTGGGGCTGGTCTGTAACAGTATCCTCATCATAAAACATGGGGCCATAGGGAAGATACTTGAAAATACTGTCAATAATGTCCTCTGTATTCTGTCCGCGAAGCGCAGAGCAGGGAATGATCTCTGCGAAATCACAGATTTTGCGGTAAGTGTCAATGGCAGGAAGGATCTCTTCTTTTTTGACGGTATCGATCTTATTGATAATCAGGATCACCGGAACCCCTACCTGCTGAAGCTGCTCGGCAATATGCCTTTCGCCTGCCCCGATAAAGGTGGTGGGTTCTACCAGCCACATAATGGCATCTACCTCTTTCAGGGTACGTTCTGCCACAGCAACCATATACTCTCCCAGTTTATTTTTGGCCTTATGGATACCAGGTGTGTCCAGGAATACGATTTGTCCCTGATCACAGGTATATACGGTCTGGATCCTGTTTCTTGTAGTCTGGGGCTTTTTAGAAGTAATAGCGATCTTCTGGCCGATCAGATGGTTCATTAATGTGGATTTTCCCACATTCGGCCTTCCGATAATAGCCACAAAACCGGATTTAAAATTTTCATTCATAAAATACGTATTCCTCTCTAACAGGTGATCAGTGACTTTGTTTCCATGAAAAGATCTCTGTTCTTTTCTACTTCGCTTTCGCTTCCTACCACGCAGATCTGGCCGTCAGACAGCACAGCCTCCACAACAGGTGCCAGATTGTGGATGTCTTCTACGGTTGCATCCAGGATCTGATCACGCTCCCTCTGAAGCATTTCCTCTGTAACATGAGAAAAATAGGCTGTTTTGGAAATCGCCCCCTGCATCATTGGAGTCCTTGGCACATCCTTGCCACTGATGGTACCGATAATATATTTGGTCATTTCTCTTTCATCTGAGTTGAAATGACGGATGTATTCCGGAACCCCTTTATATACATCCAGAGTACGTGCCAGATGAGGATCCCTGTAAGAAACAAAAAAGCTTTCTCCATTTCTCTTAAATCCGCTCATACAGCCGTATGCGCCGCCTTTTACACGAAGATTGATCCAGAGATAGTCATAGCTTAATGCCACTTTCAGAATATCCAGAGCACCTGTATAAGCAAAGCCCTTTTCCACAAAATTACCTGTCTGGGCTACATACTGTACCTGACCGGCTGTTTTGAAGCCTTCGTTTTTCTTTGTACAACTGATCTGCTGTTTTCCGTCTGTTTCAGTCATATGTGCCATAAGCTTTTTCAGGGAAACAAACTGTGTCTTTACCATCTCCACAGATTCTTTTTCACCGGTATAGCTAATGCTCATATTTTCCTGGCAAAGGATCTGTCCCATCACCAGCTGCAGGTTCTGCACGATCTCATCTTTCTTTGCTTCAAAATCCTTTTCCAGATTTTCGATAAAGTGATAATAACCGATTCCTGCCATTTCATCCTGAAATGCAGCCATCCGGGATCCATAGGATGAACCTCTAAGCACAGCTGTCTGATGTCCTGCTGATACAAGAGATGCCTGTGCTCTGGATTTGATCTGGGCAATGATCTCATAGAGCCGCTTTGTATCTGTAAGCTTTGAAGTACACAAAATCTCACGGATCATAGAAAACAGAAATTCATACTTAGGATAAAGAGCTTTACCTCTTACTGAAAACATCGCTGTGAATTTCTGAGGATCCTTTGCATCATCAAAAACTTCCACACCGCACATGATCCCGCCTGTGTTTTCATTGATCTCATTAAACAATGCACCGTAGGTATAATTCTCTGTATCTACCAATCCAAGCACAGACTTTAACAATCCAAGATAATGGATCTTTTCTATTTCCATATCCTGTACCTGGAACATCAGATCTGTATATCCGATGCCATTAGTACACACATCATGGTAAAGGAACAGACTTCCATCCACCTGCTGGGGATCGTTGGTCAGCTTTGCAGCTTCCCTTTTAATGTCTGTCCGTTTCAACATAGGGATACACTCCAGAAAAGCCGGATCCTCCTCAGCTTCCTGATAGGCTTCCAGTTCCTGTGTCCTTTTAACCATTTCAGCCAGTTCTTTTTCTGACAGACTCTTGCGGTAGTTCTCCAGCTTATCTGCCAGTTCTTTTTCACGCTTTGCTGCCAGCCCTTTTTTGGGAACAAGACAAAGCACAGCCCCATGAGGATTCTCAAGCAGGCAGTCGCGGATCAGCTGTTCAAAATATCCCTCATCTACAGATTTTTTCAACTGCTCAAAAACAGCCAGCTGCTGAACCTGTGCAAAGGGCTTTTCATCACCATACAGCCAGTCACCCATAATGTCCAGTCCGTACATCAGCCCCTTGGGATAAGAACCAAAGTCTGCTTCTCTGTATCGGAACTCCATATAATTGATCCCTGCCAGGATTGCTTTTTTATCTACACCATTGTGGACGATCTCACCTAAAACCTGACGGATCAGACTTACAAATTCCTCTTTTTTATCAAGATTGGATCCTTTTGCCACAATTGTAAAATATGGCTGTAAAATCCCATCCTCAAAGGAACCGTAAATGTCTTTACCGATCCCTGCATCCAGAAGGGCTTTTTTCAAAGGTGCCCCCGGTGCACTTAAAAGGGCATAATCCAGCACCTCAAATGCCAGGCATTTCACATTATCAGTAGTATCTCCCACAACCATATTGTAAGAAAGATAAGAGTTGTCCTCTTCTCCTTCATTCTCTGCCACAGGATATTCCTTCACAGTATCCCTGCAGGCTTTAAATGCAGGTTGGGGAGCAATGTGGGAATCCACATCCAGTGCTTCAAACCCTGACAGATAATGTTTGTCAATAAATTCCAGCTTTTCTGCCATATCCATATTGCCATACAAGTAAATATAGCTGTTGGAAGGGTGGTAATAGGTTCGGTGAAACTGAAGGAACTGTTCATAAGTCAGATCCGGGATATACTCCGGGTCACCGCCTGATTCTACCCCATAAGTAGTATCCGGGAAAAGAGTATTCATGATCTCCCTTTCCAGTACATCATCCGGTGAAGAGAAAGCTCCTTTCATCTCATTATAAACAACTCCATTATAGGTCAGCGGTCCTTCCGGCTTTTCCAAATGGTAGTTCCAGCCTTCCTGGCGGAAAATCTCTTCTTTTTGATATATATTTGGAAAAAATACAGCATCCAGATATACATGCATCAGATTCTGGAAATCCTGATCATTACAGCTGGCTACCGGATAACAGGTTTTGTCCGGATATGTCATTGCATTTAAAAATGTATTCAGGGAACCTTTTACAAGTTCCACAAATGGATCCTTTAACGGAAACTCCTTAGACCCGCACAGCACGCTGTGCTCCAGAATGTGAGGAACTCCAGTGCTGTCTTTGGGTGTAGTGCGGAATGCAATGGAGAAAACCTTGTTCTCATCATCATTTTCAATCAGCATTACCCTTGCCCCTGTTTTCCTGTGGGAAAGAATATATCCTTTAGAATGAATATCTGTCAGATCCTCTTCCCTGATCAGTTTGTAGGCTGTTAATTTTTCTTTATCCATAAATGCCTCCAGTTATTTACCATTGATCTTTTTTATGCACTGATTATAAATACGCTTATAGGTAGTACTATCATAGTGAAGACCGTCATCATACCGTACAGTCTTTCCCACACCGCCTAAAGTACTGTAGCCTGTACGCATCAGAAAGCGGTATGTATCAATATAAGTAAAGCTGTCACTAAGTCCGGCTTTCAGTCTGTTATTAAAGTCCCGGATCTTGGTCTCGTTTTTATATACTGATCTTCGCATAGCATTATTCATTGGATTCACAGACATGTAAAAAAGCTTACATCCTCTTGCTTTCAGCTTTTCTGCCAGTTGATTCATATAGGTAATGTATGCGTTACAGTAGGACAGGTCATTTGCACCAAGGTTAAATATTACAGCTGCAGGCCGTTTCTCTGAAGCAGGGCAGCGAACCTCCGCAAACAATCTTTGCACTGCAGTCTGCTTCAGCCAGTATAACCCCTGTCCTCCTCTTGCGATCATGGATACGCCCTTAGGCACCTTTCCAAAATCAACCAGAAAGGTTTTCTCCATGCCCCGTGTTCTGGAATCCCCTACAAAAATCACCTTACGGTATTTGGACAGGTTTACTTTCTCCAGCTGATTTTCTTTCAGATCCGGCTCCCTGTTTCTTCTGAACATCACTGCATAAAGCTTCTGATTTCTATTAATCCGTATCCTCTGACCAGTTTCATATTTTGGTGCTTTCGTCTGCCCCGGTTTGTCCGACCAGCCCATAAATGTGCAGGCAGATGTATTCTTTATCCCAGGCAGGGTAATATAACCTTCCTTATCTACGGATACTGTTTTATATAGTGTGCCGTTTTTTCTGTAAAAAGATACTTTATTTGTATTTTTGCTGTCTGAAACTGCAGGCGGAATATCCTTGATCTGTATGCTGTTCCCTGATGAAACTGCAGGTCTGCCGTATACAGTCTGGGGCATGCAAAGACAAAGCGCACAAACTGCTGCTGCCGTTTTTTTAACAGCCTTGCCCCATCTTCCCTTTATCCAATCTGTAAACTCCCTCATGTTAATAATCAGATGCCTCCCTCTCCGGGAAAGTAGAGTTCATACACCTCACGGGCAGCTCTGGTGATAAGACTAAGTTCTTCTTCCATTTTGATGGACATTGGGAGATGAATGGCTGTTTCATAAATATCCTTCTGGATCTTCTGCTTTGCTTTGTCCTTGCTAATGCTTACGATCCCGCAAAGAGTGGTATTGTAGGATCTGTCTGTCTGGCAAAGATCCACATACATCTGTACAAGATGACAGCATTCTCTGTACAGAATCTCCTCATACAGTTCTCCTTTATTTCTCAGCTGATCAAACTGAAGGCGGCGTAAATGCTTATTGATCTCTTTTTGTGCACCTTTAAATCCAAACAGCTTCTTACCTGCTTCTTTATTGAATTCCATGACCATCCACAGTGAAAGGAAACCGTCTGCACGATTCTCCTTGTCTACTTTGGATGGCTCTGCATAACGGATCTCCCACAGTTCCTTACGGATCTGATTCTCCTCGGGACACTCTCCTGCTGCAATGGACTGCTCCAGCAGCTCTTTTCTTTTCATGGGGTCATGTTCCTTATAATACTGTGTAATAATAGGTGTATCCATAAATTCAATATCCTCCTGGTTTTCTCTTTCTGTTGTTACGATTGGCGGCAGGTCACTGTTCTTCATAGGTCAGTTCTGTCTCTGCCATATTCAGGGCTTCTTCGATTACTTTATCCATATCCATATAACGATACATACCCAGACGTCCGCCGAACAGTACATTTTTCTCTTCTAAGGCTCTGCGCTCATATTTGTCAAACAGTTCACTGTTCTTCATGTCGTTGATAGGATAATAAGGCTCTTTGCCCTTTTCCCATGCTGCCGGATATTCTCTGGTGATCACAGTCTTAGGCTGTGTGCCAAACTCAAAATGCTTATGTTCAATGATCCTGGTATAAGGCACCTGATAATCTGTGTAATTCACAACTGCATTGCCCTGGTAATTGCCCATATCCAGAACCTCAGTTTCAAAGCGAAGTGAACGGTACTCCAGTTCCCCATAGCAGTAATCATAAAATTCATCGATCATTCCTGTAAACAGGATCTTGTCAGCCTGTGCAGACAGCTCCTGACGATTGGCAAAAAAGTCCGTTTTCAGGCACACCTGCACTCCTTCCAGAAGTTTCTTAATAATCTTGGTATATCCACCCACTGGAATCCCCTGATAAGGATCTTTAAAGTAATTGTTATCATAAATGTAGCGGAGCGGCAAACGTTTGATAATAAATGCCGGAAGATCCTTACACTCTCTGCCCCACTGCTTTCTGGTATAGCCCTCTACCAGTTTTTCGTATACATCCTGTCCAACCAAAGCAAGAGCCTGCTCTTCAAGGTTTTTGGGATGGGTGATATGCATACGGCTGATCTGCTCCTGGATCTTTGCCTTTGCCTCTGCCGGAGTCTTTACTCCCCACAGCTGATGGAAGGTGTTCATGTTAAAGGGCAGGTTGTAAAGCTCATCCTTGTAGATAGCTACCGGAGAATTTACAAAATGATTAAAGTCTGCAAACTGGTTCACGTATTCCCACACATTCTTCTTTGATGTATGGAAAATATGGGCTCCGTATCTGTGTACCTGGATCCCTTCTACTTCTTCTGTATAAATATTTCCGCCAATATGATCTCTTTTATCGATCACAAGACAAGTTTTCCCTTTTTGAGCCGCTTCATGTGCAAACACAGCCCCAAACAAACCTGCTCCAACGATCAGATAATCATATTTCTTCATTTAAAAAGCCCCCTTTTTGTAAGTTTGTTATTTACGAAGATATACATTTTTAATATAATGAAGCGCTTTTTCTTCCCCATGGTCACTAAGGATCCGAAGAAGCGCTTCCAGATCTCTTTTGGTCTTTGGATGTACAAACCATAATTTATTTTTGCTTTTCAGATAATACTGTAATGGAGCCTGACAGGTATAAGCATCTCCCATATAGGTTCTGGATGCACTGATCCTGTCCATCACCATCTCCGCAATATATTTTCTGGGCATAGGCGCACCCATGATCACATGTGAATCATCAAGGGAATAATCTACCCAATGCTCATAATGATGTTTATTCCTTCCCTTATGGTGAAGCCATGCTGTGGAAACTCCGGTGGCCTCCCTTTCTGCATTGTTAGGGCTACGGTCTCCCTGATAATACCTGCATCCTACAAGAAATTCCGCAGGCGAATACTTGGAAAGATCATGAAGAAGGCCCTGCTTATATAGTCCGATACGAAAGCAATAACCCATTACCATCAGTTTATGCTTTGTGATTGTTTTGAAGTGAAGCCACGGATGCATGTTTTACCTCCTGCCCTGCATTTTTTGTATCACGTATTTTCTTTTTTCTTTTGCTGGGAACAGGAAGCCGTTCTCCAAGAAGCACTACAATGCTCCTTGGCTGGATCTCCACAGACTTGGTATACTCCCTGGCATTCTCTTTCTCATAGAAGCCGTCTCCGGTCAGATCCCAGGTATCAAGCACCTTTTTCCATTGCATGGTATCCGGCAGATCCGGTAATGCCAAAGAACGCTTTTCCCAGTAGAAATTATATCCAATGTAAATATTCTCATCGGCTGTTTGATCTCCTGCATATGCACCGCAGTACAGAATGCCCAGCATGCGGCTGGTATTCTCTGAGCTGCAAAACCAGGCACGTTCGCCGTGGAAGGACATATCTGGAAGCCCCATTGCCAGATAATCTGACTCTCTTAGCTGCGTTGCCCCGTGAAGGATGGGATGCTCCATCCGAAAACGGATCAGCTTCTTTACAAACGTATGGATCCCCTGATTTCTCTTTTGGCCTTTCCAGTCTACCCAGCCAATGCTGTTATCCTGACAATAGGCATTGTTATTTCCTTCCTGGGAATTACAGATCTCATCTCCACCGTAGATCATAGGCGTCCCCTGTGCAAGAAGTACCATGGCAAATGCATTACGGATCTGCCGTTCCCGAAGCTGCCGGATGGCTGTCTTCCTGCTTGGACCTTCCATACCACAATTCCAGGAATAATTATAAGCGCAACCGTCCGAATTATCCTCTGCATTGGCTTCATTGTGTCTGTAATTATAAGATACCATATCATTCATGGTAAATCCATCCTGGCTGGCCATATAATTGATCACACCGTAAGTGTCCGGATTTCTGGAGAGGCGGTATCTGGCTGCTGAAACCATATCCTCGTCACTTTTCAGAAAGCGCCGCATATCCTGAAGAAATCCCGGATTGTATTCAGCAAAGCTACGGTGTACAAATTTCCGTCCTCTGTAAAATTCATTCATATCGTATCCCTGGGTCATGATCATTGTGCCGGCAAGAAGGCCATCCCGAAGAAGCAGTTCCAACGGAACTCCATCTCCCAGAAGATGAAAACCGTCTACATGGTAATATTCTTTCCAGAACTGAAGGGCACGTAAGGGAATCAGTGGACTGATATCCCTAGGGAAGAACATTTCCATAATGCAGCCGATTCCAGCCTTATGAAGTGCTTTGACCATATCCTTAAACTCCTGTACCGGATCTCTGCCGGCGCAGTAGGCTTCCTTTGGGGCAAAGTAACTTCCAGGAATATATCCCCAGAAATTCACTTCGTCCTTTTTCCTTCGGCTGGTGATCATCCCTTCCTGTTCCTTTTTATCGGCCACTTCCTGAAATTCATAGGCAGGCATCAATTCAATGGTATTGATCCCTAAATCCTTCCAATAAGGGATCATCTCTGTCAGCCCCTGAAATGTACCTTTTTTCTTTATGGTACTTCCGGCAGCCTTTGTATAGCCTCTTACGTGAAGCTTGTAAAGGATCATATCCTTATATTCTCTCTGGATCCCTTCATCTCCTTCCCAGTCATATGGAGTATCTTTAAGAAGCTCACACCGTACTGCATGAGGATCCTCAGTATACGGACTTCCAAATTTCCTCCTGCCTGTCAGACGGCAGGCACAGGGATCCTGAACCACGCTTCCGTTGATCAGAAAATTGTACTGGCAGCTGGCAACGCTTTTATCTGTAAGACGGATGGCAAAAACTCTGCCTGTTTGGTATTCCCGGCCCATAGGAATCTCCTCAACTGGTGCAAGCTGATTTCGTTTATATAAGAGCAGGGAAACCTGGGCATCCTCAGGAGCTTCAACTGCAAAATTGTATCCGCCCTCCAGCTTGTACGCCCCAAGGACCTGTGGATATCCCGGTTTAATTCTGGTGTTATTCATAGACTGCATATGCTGCCCTCCTACTTTTTATTCAAGAATGCCTCGGCATTCTTGCTGCGAGGTGCGCGTCATGCAATTGCATGACATACTTCTCCTGCGCACCTCTGCAATCCTGCCGGAGGCTATATCAAAGATCGATCTCCAATTCCACCGGACAATGATCAGATCCCATGATCTCTGTATGGATCTTTGCATCTTTTAATCTATCTTCTAATGAAGAAGAGGTAAGAAAGTAGTCGATCCTCCATCCTGCATTTTTCTCCCTGGCCTTAAATCTGTAGGACCACCAGGAATAAATCCCTTCCTGTTCCGGATAAAAATACCGAAAAGTATCTGTAAAGCCATGATCCAGTAATTTTGAAAAGCAAGCTCTCTCTTCATCAGTAAATCCTGGATTCATGCGATTATTCTTAGGATTCTTAAGATCGATCTCTTTGTGTGCCACATTCATATCACCACAGCAGATCACAGGCTTTTGCTCCTTAAGTTTCTGCAGATAAACAAGGAAATCTGCTTCCCACTGCTGCCGGTATGTAAGACGGCGAAGTTCACTCTGGGAATTGGGTGTATATACAGTAACTATATAAGCTTCCGGAAATTCAAGTGTGATCATCCGCCCCTCTTTATCATGCTCTTCTATACCCATTCCATAAAAAACAGAAAGAGGTTCCTTTTTTGTAAAAATGGCTGTGCCGGAATATCCTTTACGATTGGCATAATTCCAATACTGATGATAGCCCGGAAGTTCTATTTTCACTTGTCCTTCCTGACACTTGGTTTCCTGCAGACAGAAAACATCTCCGTCCAGCTTCTTGAAACTTTCCTCAAATCCTTTGGTCAGGCAGGCTCTGATCCCGTTTACGTTCCATGAAATAAGTTTCATTCTTTGCTCCTTTACCCAGGCAGGATACCTGCCCATATGATGCTGCGAATCTGTTTTCAATTGCTTTTATCCATTTTCGCATACTGTTATAAGTATAACACAATTTGACAGATAAAAACAGCTTTTCTTGCTTGCATACCTAAAACAGCAATGCTATAATTGTTCCGTTACAAAGGAACCTTAAAATACCTATTATATGAGGGGGAATTATGAATGGAAACTTATGAGATTTTTAAAGATCTGGCCATTATCCTGATCTCTGCCAAATTGTGCGGTCTTCTTGCCGGAAAGCTGAAGGCACCGCAGGTTGTAGGGGAGATCATTGCAGGACTTCTGATTGGTCCTTGTATGCTTGGTCTTGTTCAGCAAACAGATCTGATCAGCGGTCTGGCCGAGATCGGTGTTGTTCTGCTTATGTTTTTTGCCGGTCTTCAGACCAGTCTGAAGGATCTGATGCGTACAGGCTGGAAAGCCTTTCTGATCGCCTGTTCAGGAGTACTGGTCCCGCTTCTTGGCGGATATCTGCTTTATAGCTGCTATTATGGTTTTGCTCCCGGCGGTTCTTCCGGTTTTTACTCTGCGATCTTTACCGGAGTGATCCTGACAGCCACCTCTGTAAGTATTACGGTTGCCACCTTGAAGGAGCTGGGCTATCTTAAAACAGAAACCGGAACAACCATTATGAGTGCTGCGATCATTGACGATGTGATCGGGATCATTGTACTGACCTTTGTAATTGGTATGAAAGATCCTAATTCCAAGCCTTCCAAGGTGATCATTTCCACTGTGCTGTTTTTCCTGATCTTCTTCATCCTGGGTGTTCTGATCTGCAAATTCTTCCAGTGGCTGGACAAGCGTTATCCTCATACAAGGAGACTTCCTATTTTCGGCTTTGTACTTGCCTTTGCCATGGCCTATATTGCAGAAAAATATTTCGGCATCGCTGATATTACCGGTGCTTATGTGGCAGGTATTATCCTGTGCAGCATTGATGATGCAGAATACATTGCCCGCAAGGCAGATGTAAGCTCATACATGGTATTCGCTCCTGTTTTCTTTGCCAGCATTGGATTGAAAACAAACATTGATCAGCTGACACCTGCTCTTCTTCTTTTCTGTGTACTTTTTGTGGCAATAGGACTGATCACCAAGATTATAGGCTGTGGACTGATGTCCAAGGTACTTGGTTTTAGCGGCGAAGATTCTATCAAAATCGGAATAGGCATGATGACTCGTGGAGAGGTTGCCCTGATTGTTGCTCAAAAGGGCCTTCAGGTTGGTATGATCGAGTCCAAGTATTTCACAGCTGTGATCCTGCTGATCCTGGTATCTTCCGTAATCACACCTATTTTCCTGAAATTGATTTACTCCCGTTCCTCTTCCAGGGCGTTAAGCAAATAAGGAATACCAGTGATATATTGAGTAAATATACAATACCAGTCATACATTAAGCAAATAAACAATACCAGTCATTGCAATCTGGTTACATATCTGTTAGTATAATGATACCTGTGGGTTTGCAAAGTATAAAGCGATCCACAGGTATCATATTAAAGAAAAGCGAGGTTCATTTTTATGAGCGATACAGAATTTGGCTGCAGTGGCAGTACTTCCTGCAGCCCCAGCGACTGCGCTTCCTGTGCAGGCGGCTGTGGCGGCAGTGACATTTCTTCCCACCGTACCATCACTCTCACCATGGAGGATGATACAGAAGTAGAATGTGCCATCCTGACCATCTTCCCGGTAGATGCAAAAGAATACATTGCACTTCTTCCTCTGGAT
Source organism: Blautia ammoniilytica (assembly GCF_025566965.1). NCBI lineage: Bacteria > Bacillati > Bacillota > Clostridia > Lachnospirales > Lachnospiraceae > Blautia > Blautia ammoniilytica. The sequence continues at coordinate 36,276 of NZ_JAOQJL010000025.1, forward strand.
GAGAACGGTCAGAATACTGATGGAGAGGTATATCTTTACTCCTTCACCCGTACAGAATCCGGTGATCCAATGCTGGCAAATATTGAAGATGATGAAGAATACAATAAAGCAGCCGTTGCTTTTGATGTTGTCCTTCAGAATGCACGGGATGCAGAAGAAGCCGGAGCTCCCCTGGAATAATCTTCCAGGGGCTCCGGCCTCTTTTTTGTCTGCCAGGTTTTCCTTATTTTCCTGTGGTACTTCCAAACCCGCCATTTCGCACATCTGTTACATCATCATCTACTGTAATACCGTATTCTACAAAGATTCCCTGCATGAAGCCTGTGCCTGCAGCAATCTCCACAATTTTCCCTTCCTTTGAATCATTGGTCAGCTTTGCAAAAATATGTCCCTCATTATCAGAATAGAAATAATCACTGTCAATGATCCCTACTGTATTATTCAGCTGCAGCCTGTATTTAAATCCAAGACCGCTTCTTGGATAACATTTCAATACCCAGTCCTGTTCCATTTCCACACGGATCCCAGTAGGGATCTTCACAGTTTCACCAGGCTTAATGGTATAACTTACCGGTGCAAAAAAATCATACCCGGCACTTCCTGCAGTGGCTCTTCTGGGAAGAGAAAGATTCTCATATACAGCCTTTACTTCTTCCTCTTTCATTTCCGGAAATGAATCCTTCCAGTCACCGGCAAATCTTTCAAAGCTTACTTTATGGAATTTTCCGATTCTTCTCATAATTCTAACTCCTGTAAAAAGAGCTGCCACATCAATCCTGCAGCAGCCCTTTGCTCTTATTGTAATAATGGAATTTATTTTCTTGCTTCTGCCGGAACATCCTTGATGCTGAAGCTCATTCTTCCCATCTTGTCTTTTCCAAGGCAGATCACTGTCACCTTATCTCCAAGTGTAAGTACATCCTCTACCCGGTTGATGCGCTCCTTGCAGATCTTGGAAATATGAACCATACCCTCTTTGCCTGGTGCAAACTCAACAAATGCACCAAACTCCTTAATACTGATCACACGGCCGGTAAAGATCTGACCCTGTTCAAAATCTGTAGCAATGATCTCAATCATTTTCTTGGCTTCTTCCATACTCTTGGCATCAACACCACAAATGGAAACTGCGCCTTCGTCTGTAATATCGATCTTAACACCTGTACGCTCAATAATCGTATTGATGGTCTTTCCACGCTGTCCAACTACATCACCAATCTTCTGCGGATCGATCTGGATCTGGATGATCTTAGGTGCATAAGCACCAACGCTTGGACGTGGACCTGGGATACATTTCTCGATCACTTCTGTAAGGATGTACTCTCTTGCCTCTTTGGTACGTGCAATTGCTTCCTCTACGATTTGTCTGGTAAGACCATGGATCTTAATATCCATCTGGATAGCTGTGATACCATCATGGGTACCTGCTACCTTAAAGTCCATATCACCAAAGAAATCCTCAAGACCCTGGATATCGGTCAGTACGATGTAATCATCATCTGTATCTCCGGTAACAAGACCGCAGGAAATACCTGCAACCGGTTTCTTGATTGGTACTCCGGCTGCTTCCAGAGACATGGTAGATGCACAGATACTTGCCTGAGAAGTAGAACCATTGGACTCAAAAGTCTCAGACACTGTACGGATTGCATATGGGAACTCTTCTTCACTTGGAAGTACTGGTACAAGAGCTCTCTCTGCCAGTGCTCCATGACCAATCTCACGGCGTCCCGGTCCTCTGGACGGCTTTGTCTCGCCTACAGAGTAGGATGGGAAGTTGTAGTGATGCATATATCTCTTGGATGTTTCAAACTCATCCAGTCCGTCCAGTCTCTGTGCCTCGGCAAGCGGTGCCAAAGTAGTCACTGTACAGATCTGTGTCTGTCCTCTTGTAAACATGGCAGAACCATGAACTCTGGGGATAATATCCACTTCTGCAGCCAGAGGACGGATCTGCTTGATGGCACGTCCATCCGGACGCTTGTGGTCTTTCAGGATCATCTTACGTACAGTCTTCTTCTGATACTGGTATACAGCCTCGCCAAGTACAGCCAGCCATTCTTCTTTATCTGCAAAAGCCTCTTTCAGCTTCTCAGTAACCTGTGCCACATTGTTCTCTCTTGTCTGCTTGTCATCAGAGAATACTGCCACTTCCATTTCTTCTGGAGGAACGATCTCTTTGATGGCTGCAAAAAGCTCTTCCGGAACTGCACAGGACTGATACGTATGCTTTTCTTTACCACACTCTGCTACGATCTTATCGATGAATTTGATGATCTCCTGATTGACTTCATGTGCCTTGTAGATGGCTTCGATCATCTTTGCTTCGGGAACCTCATTGGCTCCGGCCTCGATCATGATCACCTTGTCTCTTGTGGAAGCAACTGTCAGCTGAAGGTCAGACATATCCTTCTGTGCAAGAGTAGGGTTGATAATAAACTCTCCATCAATCAGGCCAACCTGTGTGGTTGCACATGGACCGTCAAATGGAATATCGGAAATACAGGTAGCAATGGAGGAGCCCAGCATTGCAGGGATCTCAGGATTGCACTCCGGATCAACAGACATAACCATATCTACCAATGTAACATCATTTCTATAATCCTTAGGAAACAGAGGACGCATTGGACGGTCAATCACACGGGAAGTAAGGATTGCATGCTCACTGGCCTTTCCCTCTCTCTTGTTGAATCCGCCCGGGATCTTCCCAACAGCGTACATCTTCTCTTCATATTCTACACTTAAAGGGAAAAAGTCAATTCCCTCTCTTGGCTCCTTTGATGCTGTAGCTGTTGCCAGTACAGTGGTATCGCCATAATGCATCAGGGCTGCACCGTTTGCCTGCTTTGCAACACGTCCGATGTCTACAGTAAGCGTTCTTCCAGCTAATTCCATGGAATAACTTTTGTACATCTTTTTTCTCCTTTTCAATTCTCTTATTTTCTTTGATCTGACACAGAAGCCCGAAACAACTGAAAAAACCATTTGCCTGCCAATGCAACTGGGCTTTTCAGTAGTCTCGGAATAACTTCTGCTGCCTTAACATAAGAATCCTGCAAAGCAGGATTCTCCGCCTGCGGCGGGTCGCCTTAAGCGACATCTACCCTTCCGCCGCAGTGCGATCCTGCCCGGTAGGGCTTTTTTATGTACTAGGAAATTCCAACGGAATTTCCTAGTACATAAAACAGGGACGGATGGAAATCCGTCCCTTCCGCATACTAATTACTTTCTTAAACCTAATTTTTCAATCAGTGCACGGTATCTTGCGATATCTGTTTTCTTTAAGTAAGCTAACAGACCACGTCTCTGTCCAACCATTTTCAGAAGACCTCTTCTTGAATGATGGTCTTTGTGGTTGCTCTGAAGATGCTCGGTAAGCTCCTGGATCCTTGCTGTAAGGATAGCTACCTGAACCTCCGGTGAACCTGTATCACCTTCGCTTCTTGCATACTCTTTCATGATCGCTGCTTTCTTTTCTTTTGAAATCATCTTTGATTTCCTCCTTAAAATAATATTATAGATGCTCCGGCAAATCCTTACCGTAAGCCTGCAGGTAAACGCCGCATATTAAGAGACGGTCGGAGTTTCCAACCTCTGAATATGGGCTGTACCCACACAAAAGACAGTATAGCATATCCGCCTTTTTCTGTAAACCTTTTTCCATAGAACTTTTCAGTTGTTTTTCATGAAATTTATCATGACTTTTCATGAAACGTTCCTTTTGTTTCTCATAAAACTTTTCAGTTGTTTTTATAAAACTATTCAGCTGCTTCCCCAGTTTAATTGTTACCAGATACAGCTTTATCTTCCAGCGGCTTTTGCACGCTCCTCTTTCTGCTGCTCAATAGGATCGTCGTCCAAAAGGGAAAAAGCAATGTTGGTAGCATGGTCAGATACTCTCTCCAAACCGGATATAATATCAGAGAACATCATACCTGCGCTGGCTGTACATTCGCCTCTGGTAAGACGCTGGATGTGTGACTCCTGCAGTTCCCTTTCTGTTTCATCTACCTGATCTTCCAAATCCAGGATCTCCTGCATATGTTCCTGATTATTGCTTGAGAACATATCCAGCGCATATGTGGTAATCTTGATCACCATGTCCAGCATGCTGGACAACTCACGCTTGGCAGATTCGCTGAAGCCGATATTCTGCTTCAACCGGGCTTCTGCTGCGTCTGCAATATTCTCCGCATGATCCCCGATACGCTCAATATCATTCACCACATGGAACAAACCGCCAATGCTCTTTGCGTCATCTGCCGGAAGAGTAGTACCATTTACCTTTACAAGATAACTGGTGATCTCATGATTCAGATAATCGATCTGCCTCTCCACCTGATATACCTGTTCGATCTCCTGCTCATCCAGCGTAACCAGTGCATTCATGGCACGCTCCAGATTGGAAATGGCCATATGTCCCATTCTCTCCATCTCCCGGATCGCATCGAATACAGCAGTTGTAGGAGAATAAACTGATTTTTCGCCAATATACTGAAGATGGAAGCCTTCTTCTTCCGTCTCTTCCTTTCCTCTTACAACCCAGCCGGTCATCTTTACGATCTGCTTGATAAACGGTGCAAGGATCAATACCTCCACGATCTTGATCAATGTGTGGGCATTTGCCACCTCACGGCCCGGATTGCTTCCGGAAACAAATTCAATAAAGTGTGTGATCGGTTCCAATGCCACAGTCAGGGCCACATACATGATGATCGTACCCAAAATATTAAACAACAAATGGATCATTGCCGCTCTCTTTGCATCACGCTTGCCATTCAGACCGGCAAGAAGTGCAGATACACAGGCTCCAATATTACATCCAAGGATAATGAAGAAACAGATCCTCATATCCAGCAGCCCCTGATTTGCAAGGAGGAGCACAATACCAACCGTAGCTGAAGAGCTCTGAAGGACTGCTGTAACCACAAGACCTACGATCAATGCTGCAAAATGACCGTTAAGAGATCCCATGATCTCAACTACCTGAGGGGATTCCCTCAAAACTGCCATGGAACTGGACATTGTATTCAGTCCCATAAACAGGATACCAAAGCCAAGAAGTACCTCGCCCACTCTCTGGACTTTCACCTTCTTGGAAATCATTACCAGTATGATACCAGCCATAACAATGGCAGGTGCCAGTGCGGAAAGGTTAAATGAAATCAGCTGTGACGTGACTGTAGTACCAATATTAGCTCCCATGATCACGCCTGCGGCCTGGTACAGATCCATCAACCCTGAGTTTACAAAGCTGACCACCATAACTGTACAGGCACTGGATGACTGGATCACTGCTGTAAAAAGAGTACCTACAAGGATCCCACGTAATGGGGTCTTTGTAAAGAACTCAAGAATCGCTCTCATCCTGGCTCCAGCCGCCTGTTCCAAGCTGTCGCTCATCAACCTCATACCATATAAGAAGAGCCCAAGCCCTCCCATAAGTCCAAGAATAATCTCTGCCATTGCTCAATTATCTCCCTTGTATTTTACACTTTTTTTACTGTTTCTTTACAGTAGCTACATCATTAACTATATATGATATTTTGGTTTTTGTCCATGAAATCTTTTCCCTGTTGTGCATCTTTTAAAAGCTGGGTCTTCAAAGCCTCAAGGGATGGGAATTTATGTTCCGGCCTCAGATAATGCAGAAATTCTACCTTACAGGGCTTTCCATATAGATCCTGGCTGCAATCAAACAGGTAGGTCTCAACGCCGATAAAGGATTCTCCTCCCACTGTAGGCTTACACCCAATATTGGTGATCCCCCCATATACCTGGTTTTCAAAATGAGAAACGGTTACATAAACACCGTTTGGAGGCATCAGCTTATCCGGATCAGGAATCATATTTGTTGTTGGAAGAAGCATTCTGTGTCCAAGGCCTCGCCCATGCAAAATCTCTCCGGCAAGAAAATAGGGTCTGCCCAGCAGATCCTCTACTTTTTCCATTTTTCCCTTTTTCAGTTCTTCCCGTATAAACGTACTGCTTACCTTTCGTTTGCCATCCATCTCTTTTGAGATAACTTCAGCATGGAAACCGTATTTTGCGCCAAAACTTTTCAAAAGCTGGGGAGTACCTTTCCTGCCGTATCCAAACCGATAATCTTCTCCTACTGCTACAAAACCGGCATGCAAGTCTCCAAGCAAAATCTCTTTTATAAAATTCTCAGCCTTCTGATGCTTAAAGCTGTCAGTCAAAGGACACTCCACCAAAACATCTATACCTGCTTTTTCAAGGAAATCAGCCCTTTCTTTACGGGAAAGGATCATCTTTTCATTTACATCAATGGCAAAAAGCACTGCCTTAGAGCCTGTCATATTCTTGTATTCCAGTACCTTTTCCACCAGACGCATATGGCCTCTGTGGATCCCGTCGAACTTTCCCAGGGTCACACCGCAAGGTGCAAGCCTTGGAAATTCCCCGTTTATCTTCAGATATTCCATCATCTGCTCCTTAATTCAATTCATGTCCAATACTTGTAAAAATATCACTCATTCAAATAAACATTTTTACAGGGAAATACCTTTGTTTCCCTTGATCCCACTGATAGATCCCTGCAAAATTCCCTGTGCTGCCATACATACGGACCCAGCCTTCTTTAACATTTTCATTTACCAGCTCCTGGATCAGGGGATTTCCATTTTGAAGAAGCCTGTCACCAGCCTGGGTACACATCAGTCTGGGATACTCACCAAGGACCTGTTCCACAGGAATCACAAGATGGGATATCTTTCCCTGATCTCTTATCTCTTCCACCTGTGCCAGCGTATAGGCTTCTTCCAGCGTATATCGTCCCACCTTTGTCCTTACAAGGCTTTCCATACAGCCTCCGCAGCCTAATGCCTCTCCAATATCATTGCATAGGGTACGTATATATGTCCCCTTGCTACAGGTGACTGTAAGCTTTATAAGCGGCAGGGCAATCTTCTGGATCTCTATACCGTAGAAAAATACAGGCCTGGCCTTACGCTCTACCGTCTTACCTTCTCTTGCCAGTTCATACAGCTTTTTACCATTTACCTTCAGTGCAGAATACATAGGTGGAACCTGCATCTGCTCTCCAAGAAAGCCATTTACTGTATCTTGGATCTGCTCTTCGGTTACATGTACAGGATACTCTTCAAGAACCGTACCAGTCATGTCCTGGGTATCTGTTACCACTCCCAGGCGAAGTACCGCTTCATAAGTCTTTTCTTTGTCTGTAAGCATATCCACCAGACGGGTACCCTTGCCAAGAGCAACCGGAAGCACACCTTCTGCCTCCGGATCCAGGGTACCTGTATGGCCGATTTTTTTCATGGATAGAATCCCACGAAGCTTAGCTACCACATCATGGGAGGTATATCCTTTTTCTTTTCTGATTACAATGATTCCGTCCATTATTTGTCCTGTCCCAACAGCTGTTTTTCAATCTGTTCGGATATGTTATTGATCACATCATATACAGAACCTGCCATATCACAGCCTGCTGCTCGCATATGTCCGCCTCCTCCGAAATAAACGGCAATCGCACTTACATCCACTTTGCCATTAGATCGGAGAGAAACCTTAAACACCTGGCTTTCTACTTCATACAGGAACATGGCTACCTCTACGCCCTGGGTAAGGCGGAGCTGGCTTACAACTCCATCCAGATCCTTGCCTTCCACACCGTAAAAATCCATGTCTCTTTTTTTCATGCAGCCTACAATGCATCTTCCATCCAGCAGCATAATGCTTTCTGCCAAAACACGACCCATTACCTGATTCTGCAGGTAGGTTTTCTGATAAAAAGATTCATCAATGATCTTGCTGAAATTAAATCCTGTTTCCATCAGCGTGGCAGCGATCCGCATCGTTTTTGGTGTGGTGGAAGAATACTGGAACACGCCTGTATCATGAACGATCCCTGTATAAATAGCAGTTGCAATGTCCTTATCCACTTTTTCAGGATCGAGAAGCCCGTAAAGCACTTCGCAGGCTGAACTGACTTCTCCCTCCACATGATTCACATCTGCAAAGCCAAGATTGCTTACATGATGATCCACGCAGGCAGTTTTCTTTGCATGTTCAAAATATTCCCCGGCAACTGCCAGCCTGTCTCTTGAGCTTACATCACAGGTAACAAAAAGGTCATACTGTCTGTCCCCGTCTGCTTCTGTCTTAATATCTTCAATGTGACTGATATAATGAAAAACCGGCTTTGGGCTTTCCAGATAAATGTCCGCTTTGATCTGCGGAAAATATTTTCTGATGTACAGATATAATGCCATACAGGAGCCTACACAGTCTCCATCCGGCCGGACATGACCTCCGATTCCCAATGTCTTAACGCCATTCAGTATCTCTTCAATCCTCTCCATATCTTACCTCGTCACTCTTCCCTTCCGTCTCCTGATTTTTCTTCCTGGTCAGGCTGTGATGTTTTTGCATCCTTCATCATTACGTCATCGATCAGCTTTGACATATTCACGCCATATTCAATGGACTCATCCAGAATAAAACGGATCTCCGGTGTATTCCGCAGATTCAATGTCCTTGCAAGCTCCCGGCGGATATATCCTTCTGCATTCTTCAGACCCTTGATCGTGGACTGCTTTGCTTCCTCGTTACCCAGGACACTGATAAATGCCTTACATGTTTTCAGGTCAGGCGCTACTTCCACTGCCATGACAGATGTCATTGGATGAATACGTGGATCCTTGATCTCTTCACGGATGATCTTGCTTAATTCTTTCTGCACTTCACCGTTTATCCTAGTATTCTTAATGCTGTTTTTCCTCATAATTATCTCCTATCCTGACGCTTGCCCGGATGTTCTATCTTGGCACTTCTACCATGATATACGCTTCAATCTTATCTTCTTCTTTTACGTCATTGAAATCATTAAATACAAGACCACATTCGTAGCCTGCCTTAACTTCTTTCACATCGTCTTTAAATCTCTTCAGGGATGAAAGCTCGCCTTCATAGATCTGCTCCTCACCTCTGGTAATACGTACTTTGCAGTTTCTCTGGAACATACCGTCCAGAACATAACTTCCTGCGATCGTACCGATACCGGAAGCCTTGAACAGCTGACGAACCTCTGCATGGCCGATCACCTTCTCTTCGTAGATTGGATCCAGCATACCCTTCATAGCTGCTTCCACATCCTCGATTGCCTGATAGATCACTTTGTACAGACGCAGATCTACCCCTTCCTGCTCAGCCAGCTGCTTTGCAGTAGTATCAGGACGTACATTAAATCCAATGATGATCGCATTAGAGGTAGCTGCCAGACTTACGTCAGATTCATTGATAGCACCAACACCACCATGGATCACTCTTACTACAACTTCCTGGTTAGAAAGCTTTACAAGACTCTGTTTTACCGCTTCCACAGATCCCTGTACATCTGCCTTCACGATGATCGGCAGTTCTTTCAGGTCACTTGCCTGGATCTGGTCAAACAGATTGTCAAGAGAAAGCTTGCCTTTCGTTTCTTCCAGCAGACGGTTTTTATTCTCAGATACAAAGGCTGCTGCAAAATTCTTGGCGTCTTTATCATTCTCAAAGGACATCAGCACCTCTCCTGCGTTTGGCACATCACCAAGACCCAGGATCTCCACAGGTGTGGATGGTCCGGCTTCTTTTACCCGGCGTCCCTTGTCATCCATCATTGCACGAACCTTACCACTGCAGGCACCTGCCGCAATAAAGTCTCCCACATGGAGAGTACCCTTCTGTACAAGAATGGTAGCAACAGGTCCTTTACCTTTATCCAGCTGTGCCTCGATCACAAGACCTCTTGCCGCACGGTTAGGATTGGCTTTCAGTTCGGAAACCTCTGCAGTAAGAAGGATCATCTCAAGCAGATCCTCAATACCCTCCCCTGTTTTTGCTGAAACAGGTACAAAGGCTGTGCTTCCGCCCCAGTCCTCAGGGATCAGTTCATATTCGGAAAGCTCCTGTTTTACACGCTCAATATTGGCACTTGGTTTATCGATCTTGTTAATAGCAACAATGATCTCCACTCCTGCTGCCTTCGCATGACTGATCGCCTCTACAGTCTGTGGCATCACACCATCATCTGCTGCAACTACAAGAACTGCAATATCTGTAGCATTGGCACCACGCATACGCATAGCTGTAAATGCCTCATGTCCTGGTGTATCAAGGAATGTGATCTTCTGACCATTGATATCTACCACATAAGCACCAATATGCTGAGTGATACCGCCAGCCTCGCCTCTTGTAACATTTGTCTTACGGATTGCATCAAGAAGAGATGTTTTACCATGGTCAACGTGACCCATTACACATACAACCGGAGGTCTGGGAACCATAGTGGACTGATCTTCTTCATCTTCTTTCAGAAGCTCGCCGATCACATCTACCTTTTCCTCTTGTTCTGCAATGATGTCGAATTCCATGGCGATTTCCTGTGCTTTTTCAAAATCGATCTCATGGTTTACAGTTACCATCTGTCCCTGCATGAAAAGCTTTTTCACGATTACAGATGGCTGCATCTTCATAGCTTCTGCCAGTTCACGGATGGTCATTTTCTCCGGCAGGGTAATTTCTTTTACTTCAGGCTGTTTTTTCTCTTCCGGCTGTTTCTGCTGGGGAGCCAGCTTCTGAAGTGCCTTTGGCAGTCTGGATACCATACCACGGCCACCCTGGTTTGGTCTGTGTCCGCCACTTGTCTTATCAAAATCTTTCTTTTTGTTTTTATTTTCTCTGTCACGCTCACGCTTGCTGTCCTTGGTGCCTTTGGTAAGTTCTGGAGTAAATACTGTATCGGAAGCACCTGTGCTTCTTCTTGCACCCTGACGCTGTCCGCCTCTTCCCTGGCTGAAACGTCCGTCTCCTCTTCCTTCACCTCTGTTATCACGATTATCCGGACGGCCTTCTCCTCTGCCTGCACCCTGTGGTCTGCCCTGGCCAAAACGTCCGCCCTGGCCTGCACCCTGGCGCTGTCCTGGTCTGGAATCTCCTGGTCTTGACGGTCTTCCCTCATTGGAACGTGCCGGGCGTCCGCCTGCTTCTCCGAATCTTGGATTTCGCTGTGTACTATCTCCGTTTCTCTGAGGACGGCCGCCGCCCTGACGGTCAAAGCTTCTTCTTTCCCCATTACGGTTATCATTCCCACGGAATCCTCGTCCGGACTGTCCGTTGCTGTTTCCAGCTGGACGGCCTTCTCCTCTGCCTGCGCCTTGTGGTCTGCTGCCTTCATTTCTCGGTCTGTCAGATCCCTGTCTTGACTCAGCCGGTTTTGCTTCAGCCGGTTTTGCAGCCTGTACCGGTGCTGCAGATGGTTTTGCTGTCTCTGCTGGTTTTACAGTCTCAGCCGGCTTTGCAGCCTGTACCGGTGCTGCAGATGGTTTTGCTGTCTCTGCTGGTTTTACAGTCTCAGCCGGCTTTGCACTTTCTGCCGGTTTAATGCTCTCCACTGGCTTTGCTGCCTGTACTGGTGCTGCAGATGGTTTTGCAGTCTCAACCGGTTTTGCACTTTCTGCCGGCTTTACGTTCTCTGCAGGCTTTGCTGCAGCAGGTTTTGCCGGTGCCACTGCCTGGCTTCTTGGCTGTGCAGGGCGTGCCCCCTGTGGTCTCTGGCGCTTCTCGCCAAGCGGTTTCTTTCTTCCTTTTCCGCCATCACTGGCATTCTGTGCATGATATACGCGGATAATATTTTTTTTCTTTTTCGGCGCTTCTGTTTTTTCAGCATCCGTCTTCGCCGTAACTACCTTTTCTTCTGTCTTAGGAGTCTCCAATTTCGTATCTTTCTCCTTTCCTAGATCCTTTATTTTTTTTCTGATAACAGCTGCCTGGGATTCCTCCACATTGCTCATATGGCTTTTTACGTCAATCCCTTCAGCTCTTAATAATTCCATAATCTCCCGATTTTGCTTTCCCAGCTCTTTGGCAAGCTCATGTACCCTGATTCTGGTCATTTACCTTCCTCCTTCTTACCAAATACCTGTAAAGCAGATGAACTGCTTTATTTCTCTTTTGCAAAACGGAATCTGTAACAGCTGGTGGTTATGCCTCTTCCGGAAACACACCACTATCAGCCAGTTTCTTAATGAGAGCATTTGCAAAATTCTCATCCTGCACTGCTGCACTGGCCCGAAATTCTTTGCCCATGGCTTTTCCCAGCATTTCCTTGTCTTCTTTCAGGATAAACAAAGGCACCTGATAATAAGCACACATATTCCGGAATTTCTTTTTTGTGTTATCGGATGAATCACCGGCAACAAGAACCACATAACCTTTGCCGGACTTTACGGATTTTTCAGTGGAAAATTCGCCGCTTACCGTCTTTCCGGCCTTTGTGGCCAAACCTAACAATGATAATGCTTTATTTTGAATCAATTCCGTCGAACTCCTTTTCCAGGCTGTCATAAACCTCATCCGGTATGGATACCTTCAGGGAGCGCTCCAGTCCATGATTTTTCCTGGCCTTTTCCAGGCATTCCCTGGAAAAACAGAGATACGCACCACGGCCATTCTTCTTCCCTGTTGCATCCAGAAGGATCTCTCCTTCTCCGGTTCTTAAAACCCGGATCATCTCTTTTTTATTTTTCATTTCCCTGCAGCCAGTACACTGCCGCATAGGGATCTTGCCTTTTGTTTTCATGCTTCCTCTGTTTCTTCTGAAGATGGCTCTTTGTCAGCTTCCGGCTGAGGCTCCTGGGAATCCTGTACTTCTGCTTCTACAGGCTCCTCATATTCGTCCTCATCGTAATACTCCTCATCTTCATCCTCATCATAGTCATAGAAGTCTCCGGATTCTTTAGCCTGTGTCTCACTCTTGATATCAATTTTGAAACCTGTAAGACGGGCTGCCAGGCGGGCATTCTGTCCTTCCTTGCCTATAGCAAGGGAAAGCTGGTAATCCGGCACTACAACAAGTGCAGTCTTCTCATCCGGATCCGCCATAACAGCGATCACCTTTGCAGGGCTTAATGCATTCTCGATGAGAATAGCCGGATTCTCATCCCAGTTGATAATATCGATCTTCTCTCCGCGAAGCTCATTTACGATGGCTCCTACACGGGAACCGTTCACACCCACACAAGCTCCTACAGGATCTACATCCGGATCATTGCTCCATACAGCGATCTTTGTACGGGATCCAGCCTCTCTGGCAATGCTCTTGATCTCTACAGTACCGTCTTTTACTTCTGCAACTTCAGACTCAAAAAGACGTTTCACCAGGCCCGGATGGGTCCTAGACACAAGAATACGGGGACCCTTCGGGGTATCCTTTACTTCCAGGATATAAACCTTGATATGCTCTGTAGGCTGGAATGTCTCCCCCTTCACCTGCTCATTCTCGCTAAGGACTGCATCAGCCTTTCCAAGGTTAATGCTTACATTTCTGCCCATCACCCGCTGTACAATACCTGTTACAACTTCTTTCTCAATGCCGTAATACTGATCATACAGCACTTTACGTTCTTCCTCACGGATCTTCTGAAGGATCACATTCTTAGCATTCTGTGTAGCGATCCTGCCAAACTTATCTGAATGGATCTGAACCTTTACCACATCGCCGATCTCTGCATTTGCATTGATCTTTCTTGCATCCTCCAGGGATACTTCCTCCACCGGATCCTCTACATATTCAACAACGGTCCGGTCTGCATATACGCTGAAGTCGCAGGTATCCCTGTCAATGCTTACATGCACATTGTCAGCCTTTCCAAAATGGTTCTTGCAAGCCTGGATCAGAGACTGCTCAATTGCTTCCAAAAGAGTTTCTTTGCTGATATTTTTTTCTTTTTCCAGCGTATCCAGTGCCTCCATTAACTCTCTGTTCATTTTTCTCTTTTCCTCCTAATAAGTCCTTAAAACTGAATTGCCAGCCGGATCAGTGCGATCTCTTTCCTATCGAATACTCGGTTCTGTCCATCTTCGTCAATTGTCACACTGTTACCATCATATGCGGTCAGAACACCGCAAAATTCTTTCTGTTTTTCGATTGGCCGGTAGGTCCGGATTTCTACCAGCTTTCCAAGGCTCCTGGCAAAGTCCTTTTCCTTTTTCAGTGGACGGTCAAGCCCAGGAGAACTGATCTCCATAATATAGCTGTCTTCGATAAAATCCTGTTCATCCAGCTTATCACTGAAAATACGGCTTACAGCTTCACAGTCATTCACTGTAATCCCGCCGGGTTTGTCAATATAGCCTCGCAAATACCAGCATCCTGCTTCCTTTACATATTCTACGTCTACCAGTTCAAAGCCCTGTTCTTCTACAATAGGAGCCAAAAGTGCTTCTGCCCTCTGCTGATATTCTTCTCGTCTGCTCATGCTTCCCACCTGCCTTTCCAACATGTCCCTTTATCAGCAAAAAGAGTGGGCGTCTGCCCACTCCTATGCCAACAAGTTCTTAGTTTCTTTTGCCATTGTAGCACCAATCCTAGGGAATTGCAAGGGCTTTTTCCTTAATAAATGTGTTACAGCCTTGGTTTTACCCCTTTTGTATCCCTTTTTGCCAGTTTCACCTTATTCAGGGAATACTCCTTCTCTTTGTAAGTAATGTTATATTCCCTGTGGCCTTCCAACAAATAAGCGTGCTCCACAGCATCACCCTCTGTCAGCTTCATGCCTCTTACACCAACTGCTGTTTTCTTCATGGATGAGATTTCCTGCTTCAGGAACCTTAGGAAATATCCCTCCCTGGTCTGAAATACCACCTGCTCCATCTCATCTGCAAGACCAACAAAGATCAGGTAATCCTCCGGGTTTAATTTGGTGGAAGCTATCGTTCTTTTTGCCACATCAAATTCTTCGCCTTTTACCAGCTTACACATGGAAGCTGCTGTCACAAACATAAGGGAGCCATTTCGAATCTGCTCCATAGGTGCCACATATATGATCTGTTCCTTTGCACTTTCATAATTACTCAAATTATCTGCAGGTGTGCCCTTATCCCGGAATCGTCCCAGGGGAATGTCTGCCACCTTAATGGAATGCATCCGTCCACCGTCTGTAAACAGACAGATCTTATCTGTATTCATACAGGTAAAGATATATTTATTCTCGCTGTTGGCTGCTTCTTTATTTCTTTCGTAAACATTCATATCCACCAGCTTCATATAGCCAAAGCGATCCATCAGGAAGCATACCTGCATCTCTTCCATTTTTTTCTCTTCATATACAGCTTCCTGGGCATTTTCAATGGTTGTCCGCCTTTTTACAGTATATTCCTTCTTGATCTGATCCAGATCATCCATGATCACATGTGCCATAGAATCATAATTATTCAGAATATCTTCGTATCTGGCAATATTGTCCATGGTCTGCTTGTACTCAGCTTCCAGGGCTTCGATCTCCAGACCAATGAGACGATACAGACGCATTTCCAGAATAGCCGTTGCCTGCTTTTCAGAAAAATGCAGCTTCCCGGCTGCCGTTTCACTTGCCTTTGACTTAAAACGGATTCCCTTTGTAACACCTTCCACCAGACATTTTTTCACCTGCTCCCGGTTCTTGCTTCCACGCAGGATTTCAATGATCAGGTCGATCACATCGCAAGCCTTGATCAGCCCTTCCTGAATCTCTTTTTTGTCCATCTCTTTTGCAAGAAGGGTGGTGTATTTCCTTGTAGTGATCTCAAAAAGAAAATCCACATGATACTCGATCACCTGCTTAAGGCTTAAGGTTTCCGGTCTGCCCTCTGCCACTGCCAGCATATTAACGCCAAAGGTATCCTCCAGCCTGGTTTTCTTATACAGCATATTGGTCAGATTCTCCACATCCGTATCCTTTTTCAGTTCCAGTACGATACGGATCCCTTCTTTGGAAGACTGGTTGGAAATGTCAAGAATGTCTGTAGTCTTTTTTGTTTCTACCAGGGCAGCTACGTCATTCAGGAATTTACCAATATTTGCTCCCAGCATGGTATACGGGATTTCTGTGATCACCAGCAGCTGTCTGCCGTTTTTTTGCTTTTCAATCTGCACTCGTCCACGGATACGGATCTTCCCGGTTCCTGTTTCATAAATATTCAGAAGCTCATCTTTATTGACAATGATACCTCCGGTAGGAAAATCCGGGCCTTTCATATAACGCATCAGCCCCTTAACACTGATCTCATTATTTTTCATATATGCTTTAACCGCATCCACCACTTCTCCCAGATTGTGGGGCGGAATACTGGTAGCCATACCTACCGCAATACCGTCTGCACCATTTACAAGAAGATTAGGGATACGTACAGGCAGTACCTCCGGTTCTTTCTCTGTCTCATCAAAGTTAGGAAGAAAATCCACCACATCCTTATCAAGGTCTGCAAGGAATACTTCCTGGGTAAGCTTTTCCAGCCTGGCTTCCGTATACCTCATAGCTGCAGCTCCATCTCCTTCAATGGAGCCGAAGTTTCCATGTCCATCCACCAGGGTCTTGCCCTTTTTGAAATCCTGAGCCATCACTACCAATGCCTCATAAATGGAACTGTCTCCGTGCGGGTGGTATTTACCCATGGTATCTCCAACAATACGGGCGCATTTTCTGTAAGGACGGTCATACCGGATCCCCAGCTCATACATATCATAAAGGGTACGCCTTTGTACAGGCTTCAAGCCATCCCTTACATCAGGAAGTGCCCTGGAAATGATCACGCTCATGGCATAATCAATATATGATTTCTGCATTACTTCCGAATAATCGGCAGCAATTATATTATCCTGCTTTGTTTCCATCTTCTATATCCTCTCTGCACTGACTATACGTCCAGTTCTGCATCTGTAGCATGCTCATAGATAAATGCCTTCCTGGGAGGCACATCACTGCCCATCAGGATTTCTGTCACACTGGATGCAAGCCTTGCATCCTCGATCTCCACCCTCTTCATCCGTCTTGTTTCCGGATTCAGGGTGGTTTCCCACAGCTGCTGGGCATCCATTTCACCAAGACCTTTGTATCTTTGCAGGGTAAAGGTACCGGATTTGTGGGTACGTCTGTATTTTTCCAATGCCTTATCATCATACAGATATTCCTCTTCGCCTTTTTTTGGCATAACCTTATACAGAGGAGGCATGGCAATATACACATGTCCTTCATAGATCAGTTCCGGCATAAAACGGTAAAATAACGTAAGAAGCAAGGTTGAAATATGTGCTCCATCCACATCCGCATCTGCCATGATCACGATCTTATCATAGCGCAGCTTTGTAATATCAAAATCATTTCCGTAGCCTTCTGAAAAGCCACAGCCAAAAGCATTGATCATGGTCTTGATCTCTGCATTTGCCAGTACCTTGTCAATAGTGGCCTTCTCCACATTCAGAATCTTACCCCTGATTGGAAGGATAGCCTGATAATTCCTATCCCTGGCTGTTTTGGCAGAGCCGCCTGCAGAATCTCCCTCTACAATAAAGATCTCGCAAAGAGCAGGATCCTTTTTCTCACAGTTAGCCAGTTTTCCATTGGAATCAAAGGAATATTTCTGTTTTGTAAGAAGGTTGGTCTTTGCACGTTCTTCTGTTTTGCGGATCTTTGCAGCTTTTTCCGCACAGGAAAGTACAGTCTTTAAGGTTTCAAGATTTCTGTCAAAAAACAGTACCAGCTGTTCTCCCGTTACCTTGCCGGTAGCACGGGCAGCATCCTGATTATCCAGCTTAGTCTTGGTCTGTCCTTCAAATCTTGGCTCCGGATGCTTCACCGACACAACTGCAGTCATACCATTCCGGATATCTGCCCCTGTAAAATTCGGATCTTTTTCTTTTAATATGCCAATTTCCCTGGCATAAGTATTCATCACTGTTGTGAAAGTGGTCTTAAAGCCAGTGAGATGAGTACCGCCTTCTGCATTATAAATGTTGTTGCAAAAGCCTAGCACATTCTCCCGGAATTCATTGGTAAACTGAAATGCCACTTCCACCTGGATTCCATCTGCTTCGCCCTTAAAATAAACTGGCTCATGCAGTGTTTCTGAATTCTGATTCAGATCCCGGATATAACCCACGATACCCTCTGGCTCATGATAGGTAATATCCTCAGTCGCGTCCCCTCTTTTGTCCTCAAAGCGGATGGTCAATTCCGGATTCAGATATGCTGTCTCATGAAGACGGCTTTTTACTTCTGTAGCAGAGAAACGGGTCTTTTCAAAAATCTCCGGATCTGGCAGGAAATTCACACAGGTGCCTGTTGTCTTTGTCCGGCCCAGCTTCGGCAGAAGACCGCCTTCCAGTGGTATCGTAGGGATTCCTCTTTCATAATGGTCATGATGGATATAGCCGTCACGGCTGATCTTGATATCCAGATATACAGATAATGCATTTACAACAGAAGAACCTACTCCATGAAGTCCGCCACTTGTCTTATATGCAGAATGGTCAAACTTACCGCCTGCATGAAGTGTAGTAAACACAAGACGTTCTGCGGACATTCCCTTTTCGTGCATATCCACCGGAATGCCTCGTCCATTGTCTGTAACTGTACAGGAGCCATCCTTTTCCAGAACCACATGGATCAGGCTGCAGTATCCTGCCAGGTGCTCATCTACTGCATTATCCACAATCTCGTAGATCAAATGGTTCAGACCCTTTCGCGATACACTTCCGATATACATTCCCGGCCGTTTACGGACCGCCTCCAATCCCTCCAGTACAGATATACTGCCTGCGTCATAGGTATCTTTTTTTGCCATGACTGTTTCAGATCCTTTCTTAACTGCCCAGTCCCATCTTTACTTCCATCGGCTGAACAGTTATACTTGTTCTTTATTACGTTCAAACATTCGTTCTATATAATACCCCAGATCCTAAGGTTTTTGCAAGCATGAAAATTTTTTAAAAAAAGTGCTTGCATTTTTCTGAAAGGTAGTATATACTAAGCAAGTCGGTTGACGCAAGGCCAGTTGGTCAAGGGGTTAAGACGCCGCCCTCTCACGGCGGAAACACGAGTTCGATTCTCGTACTGGCTGCTATATTTAACCGATATCCATAAATTTTATTTATACATATGGCCAGTTGGTCAAGGGGTTAAGACGCCGCCCTCTCACGGCGGAAACACGAGTTCGATTCTCGTACTGGCTGCTTTAGAAGAACTGTTTTTACAGTTCTTTTTTTGTGTAATCATAATATGGGGATGCCCTTTGGCATCCCCCATATTATGATTATTATAATCTCTCGGAATCTTCAGCCCAGTAAAATCAAGACTTTCAGATCCCTTTTTTTATAAAATCCCCCACTTTTTTGC
>NZ_JAOQJL010000026.1:0-16683 GCF_025566965.1 Blautia ammoniilytica
TGGAACACAGCCAGATTTTTGTTGATTTTGAAGAAAATAAAAAGAAAAGAAGTTTTAAAAGAAAAATGGTGCTGGGCATAACACCCAACACCAAGTTTGTCTACAGTCTGAAAGCACCGGATCCAGGTGCTTTTTCTGCCGCCGTCAGATTTTGTTGGCGTTCTTTTGGAACTTTCCGGAAAGGGAAAATCCACAAGGAAAAAAGAAAAAGAAGCAGCCCAATGGAAATGCTTACAGGGATGGTTCTGATTCCAAATCTGTCTACCAGGATACCCAGAGTAGATGCGATCACGGCAGCAGACAGGGACCCCATACCTCTGCCAATGCCGAAATTTAGTTTTTTGCCCTGGTTCAGGCTTTCCATTCCCAGCGAGTTGACCATAGGGGTAAGCAGCTGTATAAGCACAAAGCAGCTTCCGTAAAAGATTCCAGTGCACAGCAGAGAACGTGTATAGAACAACAAAAATGCTGACAAAACAAGGGCAATCAGTGAAATGAAAATGCATATCTTTTTCAGAGATGGGCTGTTGTTCTTGTCGGCATAGCTGGCAACGGTTGGCTGCAAAAGTGCAGAAACAACGCCTGCCAAAGCGATGATAATACCAATCTGGGTATTAGTGAAGCCGGTATTCAGGAGAAATACGCTGGCAAAATTGGCCAAGGTAACAAAAACGATCCAGAAGAAAAACTGGATACAGGAATACCTGGGAGTCAGATTTGAAGGCTGTGTAGAAGATGAGAACATGATTGTATAACTCCTTTGTTTGTGATATGTTTATCAATGTGGATCAGGGTCAAAGGTCTTTTGCCCCTACATTATTACAATTATAACATTCATAATAAAAATAGCAATTATATATAGAAAAAACAAGGGGAAAAGTAACATGAAGCGGGTAGATTTTGAAAACGGAACCATTACAAAAAACATCCTGGGTACAGCCATCCCCATGCTGGCAGCCCAGATTCTCAGCCTTCTTTATAACATCGTGGACAGGATCTATATTGCCAGGATCCCGGAAACAGGGACGAAAGCATTGGGAGCAGTAGGACTTTGCTTTCCGGTGATCGTGATCATTATGGCATTTTGCAATCTTTTTGGCAGCGGCGGTGCACCTCTTTTTGCAATCAGCCGTGGAAAAGGAGATGACCGGGAAGCCAGGCTGATCATGGACACATCCTTTACCATGTTGTGTGGCAGTGCACTGGTTTTGATGACAACTGGTCTTCTGGCGACGAAGCCGCTTCTGATTTTGTTTGGGGCATCCCAGGAAGCGATTGGATATGCCCTTCCCTATATGCTGATCTATCTGCTGGGTACTTTGCCATCCATGATCGCTACCGGAATGAATCCGTTTATTAATGCACAGGGATACGCAGTGGCCGGGATGTGCTCGGTGACAGTAGGCGCAGTATTGAATATTCTGCTGGATCCGGTTTTTATTTTTGTATTACATATGGGGGTCTGCGGTGCAGCGATCGCTACGGTGATCTCGCAGATTTTCTCTGCCTTGTTTGTAATCGCTTTTTTGCACAAAAAAGCAGAATTAAAAGTACGGCTCTTAAAGAAAAAAGAATTATCAGGATGCATAGGATATTGCAAAAATATTATCAGTCTTGGAACCGCTGGCTTTATTATGCAGCTTACCAACAGCTTGGTAACGATCTGCTGCAATAACGTACTGTCTGTAACCGGTGGCGATGTATACATATCCGTAATGACAATCATATCCAGTGTACGTCAGATGGTAGAAACGCCGATCTATGCATTGACAGAAGGGTCTTCTCCTATTATCAGCTATAATTATGGGGCCCGCCGATCCGGGCATGTGCGCCGTGCGATCTTCACCATGAGTGTGATGATCCTTCTTTATACAGCGGTGATGTGGAGCGTGATCATTTTCTTTCCCAAACAGCTGATGAGCATTTTCAGTTCGGACCATCTGCTTCTGGAAGACGCAATTCCAGCACTGAAACAGTATTTTTCAGCATTCATCTTTATGGATCTTCAGTATATGGGACAGACTGTATTCAAATCTCTGAATAAGAAAAAACAGGCTGTATTTTTCTCTATTCTCCGTAAGGTTGTGATCGTAGTACCACTTACTTATATCCTCCCTTATCTGCTGAAGATGGGTACAGATGGAGTTTTTATGGCAGAACCGGTATCTAATGTGATCGGCGGCAGCCTTTGTTTTCTTACTATGATTTTCACTGTATTTCCGGAGTTGAAAAGAATGGAGACAGAGGGAAAATAGAACTTGCATCAGAAAATAGCATATATACAGAAAAAGGAGAATCAAAATTATGAGTTATCGTTTTGAAGGAAAGGTTAGATACAGTGAGATTGGTGAGGATAAATGCCTTACACTACCGGCGATTCTTGATTATTTTCAGGATTGCTGTACTTTCCAATCTGAAGAGATCGGACAGGGAATGCTGGCAGTAGAAGAAAGAAAACGTGCCTGGGTGCTGGCATCCTGGCAGGTAGTGATCGATCGGTATCCTATGCTGGGAGAAAAGATCACAGCACTTACTAAGCCGTATGCCTTTAAGGGATTTACAGGGATGCGTAATTTTGTCCTTGAAGGTGAAAATGGGGAAAGGCTGGCTTATGCCAATTCCCGATGGATCAACATTAATACAAACACCGGGCTGCCTGCAAGGCTTACAGAAGAGGACTGCCGTGGATATGTGCTGGAAGAGCCCTTAGAAATGGAGCAGGTTTCCAGGAAGATCCAGCTTCCGGAGGAGATGACAGATCAGGAGCCATTCACTGTGCAGAAGCACAACCTGGATACCCATCATCATGTGAATAATTGCCAGTATATCCGGATCGCAGCGGATTATCTGCCGGAGGACTTTAAGATCCACCAGATGCGTGCAGAGTATAAGAAACAGGCAGTGCTTGGGGATGTATTTTATCCAAGAGTGCATACAGAGCCTGGTAAGGTAGTGGTGGCATTGGAAACAAAAGAGGGTGAATCTTATGCTGTCGTGGAATTTCAGGTGAAATAAGACTGCTGGAGGGAAGGCAGAGGATGTGGGCTGTATACACATTCGATTTTGGGAATTATTTATGAAAAAATTTTGAGCTTTTATTCCTGATATGGTATTATTGTATAAAATGGTTTATTCGTCATAAGCCGGAAAAAAGAAAATGTCAATGAAATACGGGAATTGGGAGGGAATATTTTATGAAAATCATTTCATTTGGATCTATGAATATTGATAAGGTATATCAGGTGGAGAATTTTGTACTTCCGGGAGAAACCATACTGGCAGATGGCATCCAGCTGAATGTAGGCGGCAAGGGTCTGAACCAGTCTGTGGCAGCGGCGAGAGCAGGCGCATGCGTAGTACACGCAGGAGCGGTAGGAGAAGATGGTGCTATGCTCACTGATTTTATGAAGGATGCAGGCGTGGATATTTCTCAGATCCAGGTGCTTCCAGGACAGAGCGGCCATGCTATTATCCAGGTAGATAGTACAGGACATAACTGTATCATCGTATATGGCGGCACCAACCGTGACTTTACTAAAGAATATATTGACAAGGTTCTTACAGAAAAGGGAGAGCCGGGGGACGTTGTGCTGATGCAGTATGAGGTAAATGAGGTTCCTTATATGATCCGGAGGGCACATGAACTGGGTCTGAAGGTGGCATTTAATCCGTCACCGATTCCAAAGTCCATGGAAGATCTGCCGTTGGACTGTGTAGATTATTTTATTGTTAATGAAGTGGAAGGTGCAGCGATCGCAGGGATTCAGGAGGCGAATCCTGATTACAAGAAAGTGCTGGAGATCCTTTCCGAGAAATATCCGGCAGCAGTAATCGTACTTACTCTTGGAGATGCAGGGGTTCTCTGCAAGAAGGGTGAGGAAACCTATACCCATGATATTTACCGTGTAAAGGCAGTGGATACTACAGCTGCAGGAGATACCTTCTGCGGATATTTCCTTGCAGGTCTGTGTGCTGGTGAGGACATTCCAAAATGTCTGGAAATGGCTTCTGCAGCTTCTGCAATCGCAGTGTCCCGTCCAGGCGCAGCACCGTCTATTCCGCTGTATCAGGAAGTGGTGGAGTTCTTAAAAGAAAGATAATATGGAGGGTCGTTGCAAAAGTCTCTATTGACAACATGATATTAAAATGATATCATCAAAATATCAAAATACATTTGATATTTTAGGAGGAAGAAAAAGAAAATGAAAGAAAAAGTATTAAACAACAAGAAAAATGGCATGGCCATGATGCTTCTGTTTCTCCTGCTGTATGCAGTGGGGGTAGGAGCTATCGCATTTGGTGCGGTTCAGGAAGTGATCCCAGTTATGGTTGTTGGTATTGTATGGGCAGCTATAGGCTGGATCCCCTTTGTAGGATTGCGTGTCCTGAAGCCACAGGAAGCACTGGTATTGACCTTATTTGGTAAGTATATCGGTACTTTGAAGGAGAATGGTTTTTACTGGGTCAATCCATTTTGCAGCAGTGTGAATCCGGCAGCTAAGACAAAGCTGAACCAGAGCGGCGATGTAGACGGAGGTTCCGGGAAAGGCTCCCTGGCAAGTGTTCTTGGCGCATCTGCGAAAGAAAGCAGCGAAGTTCTGATCACAAATAATAAGATTTCACTGAAGATCATGACTCTGAACAATAACCGTCAGAAGATCAATGACTGTCTGGGTAATCCTATCGAGATCGGTATTGCAGTTATGTGGCGTGTGGTAGATACTGCAAAGGCTGTGTTTGATGTAGATAATTATAAAGAATATCTGTCCCTTCAGTGTGACAGTGCCCTGAGAAATATTGTACGGATCTATCCATATGATGTGGCTCCTAATGTAGACACTACAGGAGACGGTATCGCAGATGAAGGCAGCCTTAGAGGATCTAGTGAAGTGGTTGCCGAGCGTATCCGTAAGGAGATTCAGCAGAAGGTTGAGATCGCAGGACTTGAGATCATTGAGGCAAGGATCACTTATCTGGCATATGCACCGGAGATTGCAGCCGTTATGCTTCAGAGGCAGCAGGCATCTGCGATCATTGATGCAAGGAAGATGATCGTAGACGGTGCTGTTGGTATGGTGGAGATGGCACTGGACAGACTGAATGAGAATGGTGTGGTAGAACTGGACGAGGAGCGGAAAGCGGCCATGGTATCCAACCTTCTTGTAGTACTTTGCGGCAATCGTGACGCACAGCCTATTGTTAATTCAGGAAGTCTGTATTAATCGTGGCAGATACTAAGGCAAAGAAACAGATTCCGCTCAGACTTTCAGCAAAATTATATGATCAGATCGCTGCCTGGGCGGAGGATGATTTTCGTTCAGTGAATGGACAGATCGAGTATCTTTTGTCGGAATGCGTAAGGCAGCGCAAGAAAAATGGGAAATATGTATCCGAGGAACTGGATGTTCCCCCAGAACTGGATATATAAGAGATCGTATAATATTTCTCCTTGGCTTTACCAGGGGTTAGGGTTATTATGTGGATAAATCGCAACGGCGCGGTGAATTGGTAAACTGCGCCTGTTGCGATTTTTTATGTGTAATAGACAATTGTTCAGTAATGTTTCTATTGCATAAAAAATTATAGGACTTAATAATACGCGACTGCTCGACTTGATGGTGTGATCGTAGAAGAGGGAGAGCCGAAAAAGCTTTTCCAGGATCCGAAAGATGCTCTTACACGGGATTTCCTTTCCAGATTCCGTAATCAATAATGCTATACAGAAGTTTTGAGAAAAAGGCGTGTGAGATAGAACGCCTTTTTTATTTTGTCCTGAAAAATGCCTTGACTAAAACTGGGGAAAATAGGAAAATAAATAGAACTGATATTTTGTTTTACTTTAAAGCGGGGGAAATGATGAGTACAGGAAAAGAGAGAAAAAGAGCAGGCATATACAGGCTGTGTCTTCTGGTAATGCTGATACTGCTTCTGGGAGCGGCGGTGCCGGTTTCTGCAAAAGTGACCAGCGTACAGAATATTGAAAAGGTTACAGGGGGCAGATTTACCGCTAGAAATGGAAATTGGTATTATTATGACAAAGATGGACAGATGGCAAAGGATTGCCTTTTATCTGTCAGGGGGAAAACATATTATTTTTCTGCGAAAGGGGTCAGGCAGTACAGTTGGCACAAGATTGGTACCAGGTGGTATTACTTTGGGAAGAAATCAGAAGGATACATGTATAAAAATGCATGGATCTACAAAAATGGAAAGAAGATCTATTATCTGCGAAGCGACGGCCGCAGAAGCCAGGGGTGGATCCGCAGCCGTTATACCTATTATTTTGATGCAAAGGGCAAGCTGACCACAGGAATGAAACGGATCTCCGGTGTGAATTGCAGGTTTGATTCTAATGGCAGGATGACAGGAAGCGGCCCGTCTGTTTCCCTTAGCAGTCCATGTGGGATCCTTGTAGAGGCTGACACTGGAAAAGTGCTTTATTCCAAGAACCCGGATCTGCGCCATGCAAATGCAAGCACCACCAAGTTGATGACGGCTATACTGGCTTTGGAGAATTGCAAACTAACCGAGAAGGTGACTGCATCTGCCAATGCAGCAGCCCAGGAGCCTACCAAGCTGTACCTGCAGCAAGGGGAAAGCTTTGTACTGAAGGATCTTCTTTATTCCCTGCTGATCCCATCCCACAATGATACAGCAGTAGCACTTGCAGAGCATGTAAGCGGATCAGTACCTAAATTTGTAAAGCTGATGAATAAAAAAGCAGCAGTCCTGGGATGTAAGAATACCCATTTTGCCACACCAAACGGACTGGATGCAGGGATGGACCATTATACAACTGCCCGGGATCTGGCAAAGATCGCCTGTTATGCATGGAAGAAGCCTATGATCCGAAAAATCGTAAAACGGCAGCAAGGGACCATCACCAGCCTGAACGGCAATACCTATACCTTCCGTACCACCAATAAGCTTCTTGGCAATATGGACAGAGTATACGGGATCAAAACAGGCTATACCCGTAAGGCTGGCCATTGTTTTGTTGGTATGATCCAGGCCGGAAATGGAAAGACCTATATTTCCGTTACACTGGGAGGCCCTACTAGCGATGCCAGATGGGCGGATACACGCCGGCTTCTGCAATACGCAGACACACTTAAATAGTATTCTATTCAACCGCAAATTGGGGGAATGCTGCAAAAAGAGCAAACCAACAATTAGGCGCATGTGGATTGAGAGTATCTTTTACATTGTGTGTGTGCTATACTGACAATAATCATTTTCGTAAAAATATATAATAAGGAGAACCCATGATTGAATTAGGAAAAAAACAGACACTGACTGTAGTAAAAACAGTGGATTTCGGTGTATATCTGGCTGAAAAGGATGATAAAGAAGGCAAAGATTCTGTACTACTCCCTGCCAAACAGGTGCCTGCAGGCACGAAAGCAGGAGATGAGCTGACCGTATTCATTTATAAAGATTCCAAAGACCGTCTCATCGCTACCACCAGAGAGCCCATGCTTCAGGTAGGGCAGACTGCAGTTCTGAAGGTTTCCCAGGTGACAAGGATCGGAGCATTCCTGAATTGGGGACTGGAAAAAGACCTTCTGCTTCCATATCATGAGCAGACCACCAGGATGCAGGAAGGGAAAGACGTACTGGTGGCTCTTTATATTGATAAAAGCCAGCGTCTTTGCGCTACCATGAAAGTATATCATTATCTTTCTACACGCACACCTTATGTGGTGGGAGACCAGGTAAAGGGCCGTGTATATGAGATCAGCGGTAATTTTGGTGTATTTGTGGCTGTTGATGACAAGTATTCTGCACTGATTCCCGCAAGGGAGGCTGCCGGGAAATACCGTCCGGGAGAGATTCTGGATCTGCGTGTAACAGAAGTAAAAGAAGACGGAAAGATGAATGTCACAGATCGCCAGAAAGCATACCTGCAGATCGAAGAGGATGCAGAGTCCGTGCTTAGCGTGATCGATGAATTTGCAGGGGTTCTTCCTTTTGATGATAAGGCATCCCCGGAAGTGATCAAAAGAGAATTCGGCTTGAGCAAAAATGCATTCAAAAGGGCAATCGGGCACCTTCTGAAAGAAGGCAAAATAGAGATTAAAGAGAGAAGAATATACAAAAAATAACAGAGGCAAGAAATAATATAAACAGGAAATGAGGTACACACAGTGGCTTTCACGCATCTGCATGTCCATACAGAATATAGTCTGCTGGATGGATCAAATAAGATAAATGAATATGTGTCCAGAGTGAAGGAACTGGGAATGGACAGTGCTGCGATCACAGACCATGGAGTTATGTATGGAGTGATCGACTTTTATCGTGCGGCAAAAGCGGCAGGCATCAATCCTATCCTTGGATGTGAAGTGTATGTGGCTCCCGGCTCCAGGTTCGACAGGGAAGTAGGAAGCGGAGATGACAGATACTATCATCTGGTGCTTCTTGCTGAGAATAACCAGGGTTATCAAAATCTGATGAAGATCGTATCCAAGGGTTTTGTAGAAGGGTTTTACTACAAGCCAAGAGTGGATCTGGAACTTCTGCGGGAGTATCATGAGGGGCTGATTGCCTTAAGCGCCTGCCTGGCTGGCGAGGTTGCCAGATATCTTCAGAAAGGGATGTATGAGGATGGCAAAAAGGCTGCCCTCAGATATCAGGAGATTTTTGGAGAGGGGAACTTTTTTCTGGAACTTCAGGATCACGGGATTCCACAGCAGCAGATGGTCAATCAGCAGTTGATGCGGATGCACCAGGAAACAGGGATCCAGCTGGTTGCCACCAATGATGTGCATTACACTTATGAAACAGACGCAGATTCCCATGATATCCTGCTTTGCCTGCAGACCGGCAAGAAGATTACAGATACAGACCGTATGCGTTATGAAGGCGGACAGTATTATGTTAAGTCAGAAGAAGAAATGGCAGCACTGTTTCCTTATGCGCCGGAGGCTCTGGAAAATACACACAAGATCGCGCAGAGGTGCCACGTGGATATTGAGTTCGGCAACACAAAGCTGCCCAGATATGATGTGCCGGATGGATATACCTCCTGGGAATATTTGAATAAGCTGTGCCGGGAAGGCCTGGAAGAACGATACGATCCGGTGACAGAAGAGTTGGAAAGCCGTCTGGATTATGAGCTTACCACAATCAAAAATATGGGATACGTGGATTATTTCCTGATCGTGTGGGACTTTATTAAATATGCAAGGGATCATGAGATCATGGTAGGACCGGGCAGAGGTTCTGCAGCTGGAAGCCTGGTTGCTTATACCCTGGGGATCACCCAGCTGGATCCTATCCGTTACGATCTGCTTTTTGAGCGTTTCCTGAATCCGGAACGAGTATCCATGCCGGATATTGATGTGGACTTTTGTTTCGAGCGCAGACAGGAAGTGATCGATTACGTGGTTCGCAAATACGGTAAGGACTGTGTAGTGCAGATCGTTACCTTTGGTACATTGGCTGCCCGTGGTGTGATCAGGGATGTGGGACGTGTATTGGACATGCCTTATGCCCAGGTGGATACCATTGCAAAGATGATTCCCCAGGAGCTGAATATTACCATTGATAAAGCACTGGAAATGAATCCGGAGCTGAAAAAAACTTATGACGAGCAGGAGGATGTACACCATCTGATCGATATGGCAAAGCGCCTGGAAGGACTTCCAAGGCATACTTCCATGCATGCAGCCGGTGTTGTGATCAGCCAGAAAGAGGTGGATGAATACGTACCTCTTTCCAGAGCCCAGGACGGCACCATTGTAGCTCAGTTTACTATGACTACGCTGGAAGAACTGGGCCTTTTGAAAATGGATTTCCTTGGGCTTCGTACATTAACAGTGATCCAGAATGCAGCGAAAATGGTGGAGAAAGATAAGGGGATCACCCTGGATATGTCCCACATTGATTATAATGACAGTAAGGTGCTGGCATCCCTTGGCACAGGTCATACAGATGGTGTGTTCCAGCTGGAAAGTTCTGGTATGAAGAACTTTATGAAGGAATTGAAGCCTCAGAGCCTGGAGGATGTGATCGCCGGTATTTCCCTGTATCGTCCGGGCCCGATGGATTTTATTCCCCAGTATATCCGTGGCAAGAACCGTCCGGATACCATTCGCTACGACTGCCCGCAGCTGGAGCCAATCCTTAGCCCAACCTACGGATGTATCGTATATCAGGAGCAGGTTATGCAGATCGTGCGTAATCTGGCAGGCTATACATTAGGACGAAGTGATCTTGTGCGTCGTGCAATGTCCAAGAAAAAAGCTTCTGTCATGGAAAAAGAGCGGCAGAACTTTGTATATGGAAATGAGCAGGAGGGAGTGCCTGGCTGTATTGCCAACGGGATCTCTGAGAAGACAGCAAATAAGATCTATGATGAAATGACTGATTTTGCAAAATATGCTTTTAATAAATCCCATGCGGCAGCTTATGCAATCGTAGCTTATCAGACGGCTTATCTGAAATATTATTATTCTGTGGAATTTATGGCTGCGCTTATGACCTCCGTGATTGAAATGCCAGCCAAAGTGGCAGAGTATATTCAGGTATGCCGTCAGATGGGAATTCAGATTTTGCCTCCGGATATTAATAACGGAGAACGTGGCTTTTCTGTTGACCAGGGAAGGATCCGTTATGGCCTTTCCGCTATTAAAAGTGTGGGCAGGCCTGTGATCGAATCGCTGGTGAAGGAGCGCAGGGAAAACGGAATCTACCGTACACTGAGTGATTTCATTGAAAGAAACAGCGGGCAGGTGAATAAACGCGCCATCGAAAATTTTATCAAGGCAGGGGCACTTGACTGCCTGCCAGGCAACCGGCAGCAGAAAATGCTGGTTTATAGCCGGGTAGTGGATCATATCAGCCAGAATAAGAAGAACAGCATGGCAGGGCAGATGAGCCTGTTTGACTTGGTTGGTGAAGAAGATAAGAAGGCTTATGAGATCAGTATGCCAGATGTGGGAGAATATGCAAAGGAAGTTATCCTGGCCTTTGAAAAAGATGTACTGGGGATTTATCTTAGCGGACATCCCCTGGAACAGTACAGAGGCATACTTGAAAAGAACATCAGTGCAAAGACCACAGATTTTCAGCCGGATGAAGAGACGGGACTTTCCGTGGTAATGGATAACCAGAAGGTTGTAGTTGGTGGTATGGTGACCGAGAAAACCATTAAATATACCAAGAATAATAAGGTGATGGCCTTTGTTACCCTGGAGGATCTGGTGGGTACTGTGGAAGTAGTGGTTTTTCCAAGGGATTATGAAAAGTACCAGAGCCTTTTGGATGAAGATGCCCGTGTGCTGATCCAGGGACGGGTATCCGCTGAAGATGACAAGGCCAGCAAGCTGATCTTGGAAAGGGTGCGTACCTTTGAAGAAGTGCCAAGGGAGCTTTGGCTGCAGTTTGATGACAGGGATGCATATGCAGACAGGGAAGCACATTTGATGGAAGAACTGAGAGCAGTTCCGGGCAATGCTTCCGTTGTGATCTATCTGAAGGATGTAAAAGCAATGAAAAAGCTGCCGGCCGGATACAGGGTAGCTTTGCAGGAAGAATGGCTGGAAAAATTCCGGAGGGAATATGGCAGTGAGAATGTACGCGTGGTAGAGCGTGCACTGAAAAGCTTCTGATATGAAATTTGTAAAAAGCTTCTTATGAAGTATATCAGCTGGGAGTCAATCCCCCAGCTGATATAGCCTCCGGCAGGATTGCAGAGGTGCGCAGGAGAAGTATGTCATGCGATTGCATGACGCGCACCTCGCAGCAAGAATGCCGAGGCATTCTTGAATAAAAGTTTCTAATGTAAAGTTTATAAAAAGCTTCTGAAAAAAAACAGGGACAGAGTATTGAAAAAAACAGAAAGATGCTATAAACTAGTGCTGAATATGTGTAGAAAAGGATTAACCCCGAGATGTAGATTGTATCAGAGAGAATACAGGCATCTCAAGGAACTCAGAAGATGGAGGAGTAATTATTATGGCAGAGAAAAAAATTAAGACCATTGGTGTCCTTACCAGCGGCGGTGATGCTCCTGGAATGAACGCAGCAATCCGTGCAGTGGTAAGACGTGGACTTAGCAGCGGATTAAATGTAAAAGGTATACTGAAGGGATATAATGGACTGCTGAATGAAGAGATTATAGATATGACAGCGAAGGATGTATCCGATACCATTGAACGTGGCGGTACGATCCTTTATACAGCACGTTGTGCAGAATTCCGTACAGCAGAAGGTCAGAAGAGAGGCGCAGAGATCTGCAAGAAGCATGGTATTGACGGACTGGTAGTGATCGGTGGAGACGGTTCCTTTGCAGGAGCACAGAAGCTGGCTGCCCTTGGTGTGAATACCATCGGTGTACCAGGCACGATCGACCTGGATATTGCATGTACAGAGTACACCATCGGATTTGATACAGCTGTTAATACAGCTATGGAAGCAATTGATAAGGTACGTGATACCTCTACTTCCCATGAGAGATGCAGTATTATCGAGGTTATGGGCCGTGGCGCCGGATATCTGGCATTATGGTGCGGTATTGCCAACGGCGCAGAGGATGTGCTGATCCCTGAGAAATACGACTATGATGAGCAGAAGCTGATCAACAACATTATTGAGAGCCGTAAGCTTGGCAAGAAGCATCATATCATCGT
Organism: Blautia ammoniilytica; assembly: GCF_025566965.1. Lineage (NCBI taxonomy): Bacteria > Bacillati > Bacillota > Clostridia > Lachnospirales > Lachnospiraceae > Blautia > Blautia ammoniilytica. The sequence continues at coordinate 12,636 of NZ_JAOQJL010000026.1, forward strand.
AAATGCAGAGGGTATCGGTAATTCCCAGGCTATGGCAAAACGTATCGAAGCAGCTACAGGTATTGAGACTCGTGCCACTATCCTTGGACACATGCAGCGTGGTGGAAGCCCTACATGTAAGGACCGTGTGTATGCATCTATGATGGGTGCAATGGCTGTAGACCTTCTGGTAGCAGGCAAGAGTTGCAGAGTAGTTGGATATCGTCATGGAGATTTTGTGGACTTCGATATTGACGAGGCACTTGCTATGCAGAAGAGCGTTTCAGAATATCAGTGGGAGGTTTGTAAATCCCTTTCCCATAATTATGACAAACATGGATTACAGAAATAGTTTTAGACGATGTTTACAGGAAAAATTTCATAAATTGAAAACAGCACAAATAATTGCCCTCAGCTTTGCGGGGGTAATTTTTGTAGGAGGGTTTTTTCTCTGGCTCCCGTTTTGCACCGCACCGGGGGAAAGCACTTCTTTTGCAGATGCATTATTTACGGCTACTACCAGCGTGTGTGTTACCGGCCTGGTGACAGTGACCACAGCTACCCATTGGTCGACAATAGGCAAAGCGGCTATCCTTTTACTGATCCAGATCGGAGGTATAGGAGTAGTATCTCTGGCAAGTATGCTGTTTATTGGACTTCACAAGAAGATTTCCCTGCGGAACCGGAGGCTGATCAAGGAGTCCTATAACCTGGATCAGATGTCAGGACTGGTCAAAGTTGTGCGAAAAACCGTACTTTGTATTTTGGTTGCAGAAGGGACCGGCGCAGTGCTGTATGCATTTTGTTTTGTGCCTCAGTTTGGCTTCCGTAAGGGAATGGTTCATGCGGTGTTTACAGCAGTGTCAGCATTTTGCAATGCAGGGATCGATCTTCTGGGCGAGACCAGTCTGGCTCCCTATCAGGGAAATGTGCTGGTGAATCTTACCACTATGGCTCTGATTATTTCTTCGGGTCTTGGCTTTATTGTGTGGTGGGATATTTGGGAAAAAATAAAAAAGGCAAAACAGAATCACAAGTTGTCAGTGAAAAAAGTTTATGCAACTCTTCGTCTGCAAAGCAAGCTGGTATTAAAAACAACCCTGATCCTGGTTATTGGAGGTACGCTGTTGATCTTTTTGTTTGAAAGGAACAATCCGGATACTTTTGCAGGGATGTCTACAGGCAGGCAGCTGCTTGCATCTGCTTTTCAGTCTGTGACCACCAGGACCGCCGGATTTTTCACAACAGATCAGGCAGCATTTACCAATGCTACCTTTGTGCTGTGTCTGGTACTGATGCTCATCGGAGGATCCCCTATGGGTACAGCCGGTGGTATTAAGACAACGACCATTGCAGTGCTAGTGCTTAGCATCCGGGCCAATCTTCGTGGTGATAAGGATGTGGAAAGCCACAATCGGAAGATTCGCAGCAGCTACATCCGTTCTGCCCTTGTGGTAGCAGGGATGTCTTTGTTGGTTTTATTGATCATGATTATGCTTCTGGCTGTAGCGATGCCACAGGCAGATCTGATGGACGTTATTTATGAATTAACTTCAGCCCTGGGAACAGTAGGTTTGTCCAGAGGGCTGACGCCACATTTGAGTCTGGCAGGGAAATACATTGTAATGCTGACCATGTATCTTGGACGTATCGGCCCTCTTACTTTAGGTGCAGCCGTGGTGGCAAGAGAACAGCGCAGATCAGAGAATATCCATCTTGCAGAAGAAGATGTGATGATTGGATAGGAGACATGACATGAAGGAAAAAAGCTATGCAGTGATCGGACTTGGACAATTTGGTATGTCAGTGGCAGAAACACTGGCAGAGTCGGATTGTGATGTACTGGCAATTGATGCAAGGGAAGAAAATATCCAGGAGATTGCAGATAAGGTTACTTATGCAGTTCGTGCAGATGTGCGTGAGCCTGAAGTTTTACGGACTCTGGGTGTGCAGAATGTGGATGTGGCAGTGATCGCAGTGGCTGAGAATATGGAAGCCAGTATTATGGCCACTATGCAAGCCAAGGAGCTGGGAGTACCCTATGTTCTGGCAAAAGCCATGAATGCCCTTCACGGCAAGATCCTTGAGAAGATCGGCGCAGACAGGGTGATTTATCCGGAGCAGTCCATGGGACTTCGTGTGGCAAGAAATCTGATGTCCGGAGGTTTTCTGGATGTATTTGAGCTTTCCACTGAATTCAGTATGGCAGAGTTTCCTGTGCCGACGGAGTGGATAGGCAAAAGCCTGCAGGAATTGCAGCTTCGTGAGAGCCATGATATTAATATTATCGCCATCAAGGTAGGGAATAATGTGGAAATTAATCTGGACCCGGTGAAGCCGCTGGAAGCAGACTGGCATTTGATAGCTATAGGCAAAAATAAAGTACTGGAAAGACTGAACTAAGGGGAAGGTTCCTGATTTATGATAACCAGTGTGAATAACGGACAGATCAAAAATATAATACAGTTAAATCAAAAGGCAAAGGCAAGGAGAGAGCAGGGGCTGTTTGTGGCAGAGGGCAGGAAGATGTTCCTGGAAGCTCCGGCTGACTGGGTTTCCAGAGTTTATCTGGCTGAGTCTGTTACTGGGGATACTGAGCTGATGAGCCATGCCGAAGGCTTTCCTTGTGAAGTGGTTTCAGATTCCGTATTCAGACAGATGAGCGATACTCAGACACCGCAGGGTATCCTTACTCTTCTTAAGAAGCCTTCCTATATAGAAGAAGACATTTGGGGAAGCCGGGCAGCAGATCAAATGCACCCACTGGTGATGGTGCTTGAGGATCTGCAGGATCCGGGCAATGCAGGAACGATCTTCCGTACAGCCGAGGGCGCCGGAGTGGACGGGATCTTTCTTACCAGAACCTGTGTGGACATTACCAATCCCAAGGTGATACGTTCCACCATGGGTTCTATTTACAGAATGCCTTTTCTATACGTGGAAAGTGTGGTATCATTAAAAGAACAGCTGGAAAAACATCATATCCGGCTTTTTGCAGCTCATCTGCAGGGCAGGAATACCTATGATAAAGAGGATTATAAGGGAGGAACTGCTTTCCTGATCGGTAATGAAGGAAAGGGACTTACGGATCAGGCGTCGCAGGCAGCGGATTGTCTGATACGGATTCCAATGAACGGGCAGGTAGAATCCCTGAATGCGGCCATGGCTGCCGGGATCCTTATGTATGAGGCTGCAAGGCAGAGGAGAGGATAAGGAGGAGATTCTATGCAGGAAGTCTTTATCTGGCTGGCAATACTTACTTTTTTTCTGGTAGCTGAAGCCGTGACGGTGCAGCTTACCACTATCTGGTTTGCAGGAGGTGCTCTGGTGGCTGCTCTTGCTGCAGGCATGGGAGCAGAAGAATGGCTGCAGATCATACTGTTTCTGGCTGTTTCTCTGATACTTCTGATTCTGGCCAGACCTGTACTAAAGAAATGTCTGAATAAGGGCATGGTCCGTACCAATGTAAACAGCCTGATGGGTCAGTCCGCAGTAGTGATCCAGAAGATTGACAATCTGGCACAGACCGGACAGGTTCGCATCAATGATATTGAATGGCTGGCAAGGACATCGGATGACAAGGAGATCATTCCTGAGAAGACGGTAGTTACCATCACGGAAGTCCGTGGGGTCAAATTAATTGTGAAGGTGAAAAAGGAGGATTAATTTATGGGAGGAATTTTGGCATTATTGGTGATCGTTATTCTGGCATTATGGGTGCTGGCATCCTGTATCCGCATTGTTCCCCAGGCTTATGCAGTTGTGCTGGAACGCCTTGGTGCATACCGTGCCACATGGGGCACTGGTGTACATTTTAAGGTGCCTTTTATCGAGAGAGTTGCCAGAAAGGTCAACCTGAAAGAACAGGTAGTGGATTTTCCACCTCAGCCTGTGATCACAAAAGATAATGTAACCATGCAGATCGACACCGTTGTATTTTTCCAGATCACAGATCCTAAGCTGTATGCTTACGGTGTGGAGAATCCCATCATGGCCATTGAGAATCTGTCAGCCACTACACTTAGGAATATTATCGGAGATATGGAGCTGGATGAAACACTTACCTCCC
>NZ_JAOQJL010000026.1:16963-54894 GCF_025566965.1 Blautia ammoniilytica
AGGCTGAGAAGCAGGCTGCCATCCTTCGTGCAGAAGCTCAGAAAGAGCGTATGATCAAAGAGGCCGAAGGCCAGGCAGAAGCAGTACTTAAGGTACAGAAGGCAAATGCAGAAGGTCTTCGTATGATCAAAGAAGCAGGGGCAGACAATGCAGTTCTTACTTTGAAGAGCTTTGAAGCACTTACAAAGGTAGCAGACGGCAAAGCAACCAAGATCATTATTCCTTCTGAGATCCAGGGAATAGCAGGTCTGGCTTCTTCCCTGAAGGAAATTGTAACTGACGATAAGAAGACCGAATAAAGAATCTGACAAGGATAGATCCGGCATAACAGAGCAAAGACATACTACAGGAGAATGACTATGAATTTAAAAGGACGGAATTTTCTTACATTAAAGGATTTTACACCTGAGGAGATCATTTATCTTCTGGAGCTTTCAGCAGAACTGAAAGCAAAGAAAAAAGCAGGTGAGCTTACTGAGTATTACAAAGGCAAGAATATTGCCCTGATCTTTGAAAAGACCAGCACCAGAACCCGTTGTTCTTTTGAGGTGGCAGCACATGACCTTGGCATGGGCAGCACATATCTGGATCCTACTGGCTCCCAGATCGGCAAGAAAGAGAGTATTGCAGATACAGCAAGAGTTCTTGGCAGGATGTATGATGGTATTGAATACCGTGGATTCGGCCAGGATATTGTGGAAGAACTGGCAAAATATGCAGGAGTCCCGGTATGGAACGGCCTGACCAACGAGTATCATCCGACCCAGATGCTGGCAGATATGCTTACCATCCATGAGCATTTCGGACATCTGCAGGGGATCCGTCTTGTATATATGGGCGATGCTCGTTATAACATGGGTAATTCCCTGATGGTTGCCTGCTCCAAGCTGGGTATGCATTTTACAGCCTGCACAAACAGCAAGTATTTCCCTAATGATGAACTGGTGGCACAGTGCCATGAGTATGCAAAGGAATCCGGAGCAACTATCACTCTTACAGAGGATGTAGAGGAAGGTACCAGGAATGCAGACGTTATTTATACAGATGTGTGGGTATCTATGGGCGAGCCGGATGAGGTATGGGAAGAGCGTATCAAAGATCTTACACCATACCGTGTGACAAAGCATGTGATGGAGAATGCAGGAGAGAAGGCAATCTTTCTTCACTGCCTGCCCGCATTCCATGATCTTAAGACAAAGATCGGCAAGGAAATGGGACAGCGTTTCGGCCTTACCGAGATGGAAGTTACTGATGAAGTATTTGAATCTGCACAGTCAAAGGTATTTGATGAGGCAGAGAACCGTATGCATACCATCAAAGCTGTGATGGCTGCAACACTGGGATTACCGGAAGGATTATAATGGATATTTTATACGACAAAGATACAATTTCAGCAAATATTCATACAAAATGGGCGGGTCAAACCGTCCATTTTGTGAAAAGAACAGATTCTACCAATCTGATGGCAAAGCGTCTGGCTGACAGGAAATTTCCTCACGGTACGCTGGCTGTGGCCGAGTATCAGAGTGCAGGAAGAGGACGGCTGGGCCGTTCCTGGCAGGCGCCACGGGGCACCTCGGTTATGATGAGTCTGCTGCTTTTGCCGGAGTTCGAGCCGAAATATGCTTCTATGCTTACCATTGTTATGGGATTGTCTGTAGCACAGGCAGTAAACAAGCTGGGATTTGATACGACTATTAAGTGGCCTAATGATGTGGTGGCATCCCATAAGAAGATTTGTGGGATCCTTACAGAGATGGCTGTGGAGGGCAACAAGATCCGCAACGTGGTCATTGGCGTAGGAATCAATATAAATATTAAGAAGTTTCCGGAGGAAATGGCAGATAAAGCTACTTCCCTTTATCTGGAAGCAGGCCATGAGTTTGACAGAAGCCTGGTTCCCGGCCTGGTGATGGAGGCTTTTGAGAAGAATTATGAGAAGTTTGCCAAGACCTGTGACTTAAGTCTTTTAAGGGAAGATTATGAGGAATTGCTGGCAAATATGGATCAGCCTGTACGTGTGATCGCAGGGGAGGATTCTTTTGAAGGGATCGCCAGAGGGATCACGGACATTGGCGTATTGATCGTAGAGCGGCAGGATGGCACTTATACTACTGTGAATGCAGGGGAAGTATCTGTGCGAGGTCTTTACAGCTACGTATGATTAGTACAGTGAAAATTAAGGCAAGTCAATATGGTGATTACTTAATATTCACTGTACTAGGGCAATGGATTAAATGAATCAGTATACATTGCAGGAGAGGAATGAACAGATGTATCAGGACAATATTGTGCTCTGTGGTGCAAGCGCATATGAGCAGAAATATTATTTTAACGAAGATTTTTCATCTCTTCCGGATCATGTAAAGAAAGAACTGCAGATCATGTGCGTTCTTTTTACAGAGGAGATCGGAGGGATTTTTACACTGGAGTTCGACCAGAACGGAGATCTTCAGTTTAAGACAGAGGCACTGGAGGCTGACGGACGATATGACGATATCGGCGGTGCGCTGCGGATCAAGCAGCTCCGTCAGCAGAAAAGTGAACTTCTGGAATCATTGGAATTATATTACAGGGTCTTTTTCCTGGGAGAAGATCCGGCTGGCATTAAGGAGTAGACTTCATGGAGCTCCGTTGGAAAATAGGCAATGTTGAAATAGAGAATCCTTTTGTGCTTGCACCTATGGCAGGTGTTACAGATCTGGCTTTCCGCAGGCTTTGTAAAGAACAGGGAGCCGGCCTGATCTGCATGGAGATGATCAGCGCAAAAGCTATCTCCTATCACAATAAGAATACCAAGGCGCTGATGGAGATCGACCCGGTGGAGCATCCGGTATCCATGCAGCTTTTTGGCAATGAGCCGGAATTAATGGCTCAGGTGGCTGCCAGCATCGAGGAACAGCCTTTTGATATTCTGGATATTAATATGGGCTGTCCTGTGCCAAAGGTGGTGAATAACGGGGAAGGTTCTGCCCTCCTTAAGGATCCGGAAAGGATTTCCCAGATTATAAAGAGTATTGTGGCTGCCATCCATAAGCCGGTGACTGCAAAGATCCGTATTGGTTTTGAAAAAGAAGCTGTGGATCTGGCGGAAATCGCCAAACGGATCGAAGATGCGGGAGCCTCTGCCATTGCAGTCCATGGACGGACCAGGGAGCAGTATTATTCCGGTCAGGCTAACTGGGATGCCATCCGTAAGGTGAAGGAGGCAGTAAAGATTCCTGTGATCGGCAACGGAGATGTGACTTCTCCTTTGAAGGCAGAAGAGCTGATGAAGCAGACGGGCTGTGATGGGATCATGATCGGACGGGCAGCGGAAGGGAATCCATGGATCTTCCGGGAAATGAATCATTATTTTACTACTGGCGAACTGCTTCCGGGACCATCCAGAGAAGAGCTCTGCCAGATGATCCTGCGGCATGCAAGGGCGCAGATCGGCTTGAAGGGAGAATATATGGGTATCCGGGAGATGCGGAAGCATGTGGCCTGGTATACAGCAGGGCTGCCTCACAGCTCTGCATTGCGCCGGGAATCCAATAATATATCCTCTTATGAAGAGCTGGAGAAGCTGCTGGAGCTGATCCAACCGGAATAAGCAGGAGGAACTGGAAAGGAGAACGGGATGGAACAGCTGAAAAATATGGAGATCATTCGGAAAGCATTTGCATATCTGAAGGAAGATGATGACCGTACCCTTAAGGAGCTTCTGGAATTGGTGCAGATTCCGGCTCCCTCCGGTTTTGAGCAGGACCGGGCAGTCTGCATTATGGATAAGATGGAGAGGATAGGTCTGGACCATGTTGGTCTGGACCGGGTGGGCAATGTATTTGGCACCATTAAGGGAACTGGTAAAGGACCGGTGGTGATGATAGCAGCCCATACAGATACGGTATTTCCACAAGGTACTGACCTGACCATCAAAAAAGAGGGAAACCGGTATACATGTCCTGGGATCAATGATGATACAAGAGCCATTGCAGAGATCCTCAGCGTGGCCAGGGCTATGAAGGCTCTGGATATCCATGGGGAAGGAGATATTATCTTCTGCGCCAATGTATGCGAGGAAGGTCTGGGCGACCTGAAAGGTGTAAAATACATTTTCAGGGATCCACATGCCTGTGATGGTTTTATCACGGTAGATAATGTGGTTCCCGGTGGGATCATCCATACTGCCACCGGAAGCGAACGATATCTGGTAACATTTGCAGGACCGGGCGGTCACAGCTTCAGTGATTTCGGACTTCCCAATCCTGTTCACGCAATGGGAAGGGCCATCAGCCGGATCGCAGATTTTCAGGTAAAAAAGCTGCCTAAGACCACATTTAATGTAGGCGTTGTGGAGGGCGGCACTTCTGTAAACAGTATTCCTGAGAGATGCTCTATGCTGGTGGATCTGCGATCTGACAGTGCAGAAGAATTATCTGCATTGTCCGCACAGTTTAAGCAGGTGACAGAAGATGCTGTCAGCCAGGAAAATGCCCGGTGGGATACAAAAGAGAAGGTAACAGTGATCTTTGAGGAAAAAGGCAGACGTCCGGCAGGGGCACAGAAGCCGGATGAGCTGATCGTCCGTGCAGCCTGGGATGCTACGAGTGCTGTTGGCTATACACCGGTATTTCATGACGCATCCAGTACAGATGCCAATATTCCTATTTCCCTGGGGATTCCTGCAGTGGCACTGGGCCGTGCAGGAGATGGGGGAGATACCCATACGGTTCACGAATGGTTTCAGCCTGAGGAGGCTTGGCGGGCACCCCAGAAGGAACTGCTGCTTGTTCTGGCGCTTTCCGGTTTTCAGGGATACAGGAAGTATCAGCTTCCGGTAAGACATGTATAATTTTGGAGGCGGGTCCCAAGGTCTTTCATCCACTTATGAGCAAGCTCAGGTGGATTTAGACCTTTTGACTCTGTCCTCATCATATAGATCAGAAATCTTATAATCCTGTTTGTAAGTAAAAATAGCTTGCAGACAGGATTTTTTGTGCAGATTGTATAATGCAAATTCCAGATTATTGGTTGAAAAATGAATTTTATACCATTATAATGAATGTAACTAACCTGTTGGGTGAAAATATGCTCAAAGAGCGAATAACTATCAACAGCATAACTGGATCAACTGCAGGACAGTGATTTGATTATGTGCAAGCAGCGAAGCGGATGGCGGATATCCGCTTGACAAGAAAAGGAGGATGTGCATGAGACATAAGGATGTATGGAAGCGTCTGGGCGCATGGACACTGGCCTTTTCCATGGTGGCAGGAAGCTGCCCATCTATGGCATTGGCTGAAGAAGCGGATCAGCAGATCGTGGATGTGGAGGAGTTTTCCGATCAGGAGCAGGCAGGAGAGGTATCACAGGCAGAAGAGATGCCTTCTGGGGAAACATCTGTAGAGGATGTGGAGGACGTGCCGGAGGATTCGTTTACGGCAGCACCGGCAGATGAGAGTACAGAGGAGCCGGCAGAGTTTACCTGTGAAGAGGTAGAGGATGTGGATCTTCTCAGTGATAATGCAGGAGATTCGGTAGAGGGAGAGAATCCGGCAGAGGGAGAAGAGCCAGATGACGGAGGCTTTGTCCACTATGAGCTGTATACGGAATATGCAAGTGGAGACTGGCATATGTTTCCAGGCAGTGAGATGAAGATTTTCACATCTGTTTCTGAATGGTATGATGATAATGAAGGCGATGGCGGTGATGGAGAAGTCATCAATCTTGCGGAAACAGAACCTGACGTGGATACAGGGAATGGTGATGAAGAGAATGCCATAGAATATGAGCTGGAGCTTTATAACGGTCTTAAAGACGGCACAGCATATGACAGCAGTCTGATTGATGTTACCATTAATCCTAAGGATAACTCTTTGCTTGTGAAAGCAAAAGAGGGTGCGGATGGTGGAACGGATATCTGCATCCAGGCAGTTACCGGCACCGGAGAGGAGAAAAGAACTCTGGCAACGAATCAGGTCTGGGTGGAAGTAAGATCTGCATATGATGTGCTTGCACCACAGAAGCTGCTGGACGATAACAGTGAATTATGTGCAGGTAAGCAGCTGGATCTGTCTGGACTTCAGGTACTGCATTATATAGTTGGGGCAGAAGTACCCCAAGTACGGGAGGATGTACGTTTCCGACTGGTTGAGCCGGATGAGAATATGTGGTATGTGAAGAAGAATGTAAGTGAGGGTGCGACAGATTTTCCTGTATTATACCGTAAGACAGCTGATGATGCAGATATTTATATTGTAGCAGAGGCAAAGAATGATGCTGGTGAGTGGAAAGAGATCTGCGGCAGGGAGTACAGTTTTGATTGTCTGGATTATGATATGTATTTCGAGAATCTGCGAGGCGACGATGACGGTAATTATACTTTTGTATATGATAATGAGGAAAACTATTGTGTGAAGTTTGGAGTCTATAAACTTGGTTGCAATGGCGAATATTATTATGTCCGCTGGTCTGTTGGTAAAATACAAGAAGACACAGAAAAGGATTCCTTTATCCCATATATTGGCACAGATGAGACGGCTTTCTGGATGTCAGAGGGTAACATGCTCTACATTAACGGTGCCAGATTTGCAAAGGCTTATCAGGAGCTGGAAGAGGGTTGGCATTTTGTGATCCGCACAGAGGTAGTAGGTTATATTCCCGGTGCGAGTGATGAGCCACAGTGCGAATTTGTTCTGTATACAGATGAAGCCGGTCTGGATCTTGCAGAATCCTGGTATGAGTACCATTTTGAGAATGACTATAGATCCGTTCTTGTAGATCAGAATATCTGGATCAATAAAGAAGGCGAAAGCTATGTAGAGGATAAGGACCATATTGGGGGAGAACCAATTAACTTCCAGATCACCGGTGTTGAACTGGAAGGCAATGACGATATTTTTGAAGTGACAGAACATGAGGGTGGATGGAATCTTAATGCCAATCGTCCGGGTCAGGTAAAAGCATTCATTTCCTATACGGATATTTCTGGAGCGACGCAGGTGCATGAAACAGAATTCTATGTAGAAAAGGATATGTACAACCTGGATGCGGTTTATCCTAATGACAATAATTCCATGCTTCCGGGAACTGCTATGGATCTGCCTGTAACCCTGCATCATGAGTGGCGACACAGTGACCAGGAAATGGGCGGCGAAGACATTGAGGACTTCTCTCTGGAACTGATTGAGAATGAAAATGGCGAGTTGATTGATTATGATTTTCTGAAGGATGTTTCCTTTATTCAGAAGGATGGCAAAACCTATATTCATGTAGAGAGCACGGATAGCGAAAATCAAGGTGAGACTTCTATCCGGGTGAGGGCATCCATAAAGAACGAGCAGGATGAACTCGTGCCTGTTGCTGAGAATGAGTTTTATTTTGAAGTGTGTGATGAATACGATTTTGTATCTGTAGCAGAAGAAGTTCCCAATATTCCAGTTGGCGGTACTCTGGATCTGAACAGTCTGGGGATCTCCACACAGCATGTAAAAGGTGATCAGGTAACAACAAGAGAAGATGTTGAATACACCTGGGAGGTTGACTGGAATCTTTGGTCCGCAAAATCTCCGGTGGGCAGAATATTCCCATGGTTTACCAGGATTGGGACTGATGGCACCAATGTGACGGTTATTGCGAACATCAGGAATGAAGATGGTCAGCTGGAGGAGATCGGCCGCAGGAATTTCTGGTTTGACGAGCTTGATTATTCCGTATGGTTCGAGAATCTTCGTGAGGAGGGCGGCACCTATGTATTCAACAACGAAGAGGATTACGTACTTCAGCTCAATACAGAGAATCTGGCAGACAAAAAAGATAAAGAGGAGGCACTTTACCGGATCGGCTGGGAAGTAGGTACCCGGTCTGAAAACGATGGAGATCAGCTGGGAACGATCGATGCCGGATTCTGGAAAGTGGATGCAGAAGATACTTCTAAGCTTCATGTGAATGGAAAGGTTCTGGCAGAGGTCCAGAAGAATCTGCAGGATGGACAGTGGATCGAGATTCGTGTCTATGTAGGAGCAGGAGCACCTGGAACAGATGGTATAAAGGTGTTTGAGCAGAGAGCAGGCATATACTCAAGAGATGCCATAGAGGATTACCAGTATCCTAGCTATGGTACTCAGATGTTTAAGGGAAATCGTTTCTGGCTTAGCAAGGATTTCAACTGTTATGTGGAAAACAGTGAGTATCCGTCTGGTGAGCCTGTTCCATGCAAGATCAAAGGAATAAAGATAGAGAGTCTGGAGGACGATCTTGAGCCATCCGTATCCTACGAAGAAAAGGATGACGGTTATCTCTTTACAGGAGACAAGTACGGCGGTACCAGTGTGACAGTTACCTATGATGATATTCACGGTGACAAGCAGACACATACCTTTGATATCTGGGTACATGACACCATTTATTCAGTGGAAGCTGAGTTTGAAACAGGCTGGCAGATGCTGAAAGGAGAAAGCCAGAAGATCAGCTTCAAGGTATACAAAGAAGTACAGGGCGAAGATGGTAATACTGAGAAAACAGAGGTACCTTCCAATGAATATTATATAGAGATGGACGGAGGTGTTCCTGGAAATCTCGCCTCTATAGAAATGGGCGAAAATAAAGCAGTTGTGCAGGCAACAAAGAGCGAAGACGAAGGTCAATTTGGTGTTGGCTTCAGGGCTGTATCTAGGGCAACACATTTTGATGATGTGGATCAAAAAGACTATCCGGACTGGGATGCGTATACTGATATCAACATTTCTGTAAGAAACCTGCATTATAATGTACAACTGGAAGGCTGGGATGACAATGGTGATATAGGTAATAAAGTTGGTTCTGTGGTAGATCTGAACCAGTATAATCCTACGGTTGAGTATGCAGGCATTGATCCTGAAACCGGAGAAAAGTTCACAGGCACACTGGATAATAAAAATGTTCGCTGGCGTGTGGAATATGATAGGGAGAAATGGGAAAGAACACCGGCTACTGCAGAGCAGGATATCCCGGCACTGGTACGTATATCAGGCACAGAAACACAGATCGTACTGGTAGCACAGGAACTCCATACTGACCGTTATGGCAATGAATTCTGGGAAGATGTAGCAGAAGAAGAGATTCATTTCGACCGTATCTTAAACAAGGATCGGGATGTAACGATCTCAGAGCTGAGAGATCCTGAGTTTAGCAATAGCTGGATCTATAATAATGAGATTTGCATGCTGAATATTAAGATTCGGATGCCGGAGACGGCACCTACAGATCAGTTACCGGAAATTATCTGGAGTCTGTATGGATATCGAGGCGACGAAAAAATCATGATTCCTGGAGATAATTATGCAGTAAGTGAAGATGGTACTATGCTTACACTCTATGGCGCAAAGCTGTGGGAAATCTATCAGGAATTGGGTATGCCGGGTGCTCTTTGGGCTCAGGTCGAAGTGAAGATGGGCGATAAACTGATCGGCGTGGATGAGGCTGCTGTTTTTGTAAGACAGTCAGAGGAAGCATGTGATCATCAGTGGAAAGATGAGACTGTTACCAATCCTACCTGTGGTGTAGACGGATCCAGTGTACAGCGTTGTGAGATCTGCGGAGATACAAGGGCTCAGGTACTTCCTGCAACAGGAGCACATATCTGGGGCGAATGGACAGTAACAAAGGCAGCTACTTGCACTGTAGCAGGAGTAAAAGAAGCAAAATGTGCAGTATGCAGCGCTACAAAGACAGAAGCAATCCCAGCAACAGGAGCACATACCTGGGGCCAGTGGGTAGTAACAAAGGCAGCAACCTGTACAGAGGCAGGAGTAAAAGAAGCAAAATGTGCAGTATGCGGCGGCACAAAGACAGAAGTGATCCCTGCAACAGGCGTACATACCTGGGGCCAGTGGACAGTGACCAAAGAGGCTACTTATGTGGATGCTGGTGAGCAGACAAGAGCCTGCAGCGTTTGTGGCGCAGCTGAAAAAGCACAGACAGAGCCTTATGTTCTTCCAATCAAGAGAAACCAGAAAGTATCTCTGGTGATCCCGTTGGCATCAAAAGACAGTATCAAGTCTGTGGCTTCTTCCAATAAGAAGATCGTAGCAGTTAAGAAGCTGAAAAAGAACACCATTCAGCTGAAGGCTTCCAAGAAGTCAACCGGAAAGGTAGTTATCACCATTGTAACAGCGAAGAAACAGAAGAAGACCATTCAGGTGAATGTACAGAAAGGCAGTGTAGCTGCATGGTCACTTACCGGTGTACCAGAAAAAGTGACACTGAAGCTGAAACCGCAGAAAAAGAAAGTTTATCAGCTGAAACCAGTTGTAACACCTGTTACCTGCAAGACAAAGGTAACTTACAGTTCTTCTAATAAAAAAGTGGCAACTGTAAGCAAGACTGGAAAGATCACTGCAAAGAAAGCGGGAACAGCTGTGATCACTGTAAAGGTTGGCAAGAAGATCAGTGCCAAGTGTATTGTTACAGTAAAAAAGAAATAATTATGAGGCAAGGGATCACACCTGCAGCAAAGCCGCAGACAGATCCATGATATGCAAACAAACAGGGGACTGCAGATGCAGTCCCCTGTAATTCTATAAGGATATAAAGTGATTATTCAAAAAAGCAGCTGTTTGCGTATAGGACAGCCCATTGTAAAGAAAGATCAATGAGATAATGCTTTCTTTTTCTTCAGGATCACCCAGATCAAAATGGCAAAAAACATAATAAATAAAACAGAACAGGACAACAGATAATTAAGGGATGCACCCATGATCCCCAGCTTCTGTACCATAGCCTTTGCCGGGAGAATGGTGATCAGGGCAGTCAGTGCATATACCGGAAGGATGCAGCCTCCTTTACGGATGGCAATCAGGATATTGTAGATCATGTACACCTCAGCACCGATACCGCCGCCTATGAGAAGTACGATAAAGTGAAGCTTATAGGGAGAAAGATCTACTCCATAGATCAGCTCCAGCAAAGTCCTTCCAAGCAGATGCCCGGCAATGACAATACCACCACAGCAAAGGAAGATGATCCCGATGATACGGGCTACGTACAGAACAAATTTCTTCAGATCATTATCCCACCATAGTCCTGCAATAGTGGTGATCATAGGCTTGAATACAAATTCGCACATCAGCGTGATCACAAAAGAGGGCATAAATAAAATGCTGTAATAGGCCTGATATTCATCTGTCATTACATTGGACATGGCATACTTGGGTACATTGTAAAGCAGCAGGGAAAGAAAGGTACCTGCAAACAGCGGGGTACACATTTTCAGTAATTCCAGTACATGGGAGAACTGAAAGCTTCGTTTCGGCTGCCGGGAGGAAATATGCTGCACAGCCCAGGAATTTACCAGAAGACACAGCATCAGGGATGTAATGGCTGTTGCACCACAGGTCAGATAAAGATTCCTGGTGAAATAAAGCAGCAGAGTAAAGAAAACTGCGGAGTATACATTACGCACAGCCAGCATTTTCCCCATAAGCTCTACATGGTAGTTCTGCTGCAGATTGCCGTGAAATACATCCTCTACTGCATCGATCATCTTCATCATGATAACAAAAATGCTGATGGCAATGTATTCTCCTGAAAAGCTGTAGGCGCTGAAAATGACACCAAAAAGCATCATGGCAGCACAGGAAAATACACGGGACACTTTGTATTCAGAAAAAAGATATTTGTGATCCAGGTCAGTGGCCTGGAAGGTACGCATCCCATATCGGCCGACCTGGAGGAGCAGCTGTGCTGTAGCATAGCTAAGGGAGAAAAAACCGGCAAGTTCTACACCACATAGTCTGGTAACGATCAGCAGGTAAAGAAAGGAAGATGCTGAATAGCAGGTACTTCCGATCATATTCCACAAAAAGGCTTTTTTAACATTTTTTTCTTGATTCACGTATTCGATGGTAAGTCACATTCCTTTCCGGATATTTCTATTTGCAAGTCATGATTATTCTCGGTCTTTGCATTATTGTAAGTCATAATACTTCTCACTTATTTCTTTCTTACAAGAAGGGTTTTATACATTTTTCCAGCGAAACCGTAAAGACCGGTTTTGCGTAAAAACGGAGTAACCTTGCGGATCACTTTTGTAAGGAAGGAGCCTTGCATATATTTACGCATTATCATTTCCTTGTCGTTGCTTTCGGTATATTCATGCCAGAATGCAGCCTGCTTTGCAGGCGGTTTCGCAGAATATTCCAGATGAGGCTGCCAGCTGGATTTTTTGGAAACAGACTGGTAATCTGCCTCTCCCTTTAGCTGATCAAACAGCTTTTGACCTTTGGGAGTGTTTACAAGTACCAAATTCACGCCGCCTTCCACATCAAAGGTAACGCCTGCGTTTTCCACATTCCAGAAATCTCCAAGGGTAAAGTCACCTGGCCGCTTATAGCTGGTATAATGACAATGGAAGCAGGAAGGGCGGTTTCCATAAAGGCTGAGGAAGAAACGGTTGAAGGAAAAGTCCTCCATAACGTTTTCCAGATTGCCCTTTTCAAGGGTTACATCCATGACCTGCTTTTTCCAGGAAACCCGCTTGCTGCGCATGTTGATCCCTGTGATCCGGTCATCCTTTGCAATATATTTTTCTTTCAGGATTTTAAGATAATCCTTCCATAGCATCCGGCTTGGAACACCGTGACAGATATTGTCACAGGTATACAGGTTATCTGTAGGAATATGCCTGGTACGAAGGAATTTTTGAACGCCTGCGATCTGACAGGGAGTGCCGGTCAGCAGTACAGTTTTTCCAGATTTCAGATCCTGTGACAGGGAAACGTAAACTTCAGATAGGTCACTTTCCACATATTTGGAAGTGCAGAAAGCAGATGCCTCTTCCATGGACTGTGCCCGCATGTGAAGAACCTTATAATCCTTGTCAAAGGCAACTCCGTATACTACTCCATTCTGGGAAATGACCCACTTGGCCAGCAGTGTAAACATGCCGCCGGATGAACTTCCTTTCAGAATCTGGGGATCCCGGTTACGAAGTGCATAAATATCCGGGGAGGCATCCACACCTGTGAAAGTGTCTTCCATAGGACAGACTTTTTGACAAAGGCCACAATTTACGCATTTGGTCTCATCTACGATAGGATAATAAAAACCACATTTATCGTGCTTCATTGTAATGGCAGATTTGCCGCAAATGTTGGCACAGGCCATACACCCGCAGCAATCGCTTTTTTTTAGATTTTCGGTAAACATATTTGCAGATCAATCCTCCTGTTCCTTTACCAGGCTGCGAAGCTGTGCCAGGGATTCTTCACGGAACCGGGCGATCTCTTCATTGGCAAAGGTAAAATCAATAGGCTGGGTAAGCTCTTCATCACTTACGTTTTCGATGGTACGGTGGGAAAGGCCAACCATTTTCAGTAGCTGCTGTACCCTGCGGTTCATATGATGGCCATTGACCATGGCAAAAAAGTTGCGGTTAAAAAGCAGGGAATAAACCACACCGTGGAAAGAGTCGGAAACTACATATTCTGCGTTTTTGAACAGTCCCATCCACTGGGCAGGGCCAATGGCGATCTTGCAGCTGCAGTTCATCAGGCCTACAAGCGGGAAAGGAATATAAACCACACGCAGGCCGGTTTTCTTTTTCAGGCGGCGCACAAAGTCCACCAGTTCTTTGTTGATCCCAAGCTGATAAACCAGGATATATTTGCTTTTGCATCGGGGCTCTTTTAATAAAGATGTCCATTCGTCTGCTGTAAGAAGCAGGGTAGGGTCGCAGGTAATGCCAGGACGGCTGCCGGTGAGGCTCTCCACAATATCGGCACCATAATCCTCACGTACCAGAATCTGATCAAAATCTTTCAGCAGGGAGCTGTATTTCTTACGGTACTGTTCCGGTGGCTCATGCTCACCGATGCTAGCTGCATAGCTACATTTTTTCTTGCCTTTTTTTACAAAATCAAGGAAATAAGTTGTGTCGAAATTGGTCAGCTTATAGTCCCAGATCTGGTCACTGCCTGCAATGTAAATATCGTATTTGCCTGCCACAGCACTCATATTGCCTTTGGAAACCGGCTGGCTGTAGCGCATGTGCTTCCGGAATAGGTTGCACTGCCTCCGTCTTGGGATATAGCAGATGTGTCCGATGGCACCGTAAATATAATTGAAAAGTCCTTTTTTCTTAAGATTTACAAGACGGAAGGGATTGCTGATATAGTCGCAGCGGTAATCAATAATCTCTGGATAAGTGCCCATTTCTTTAAGCTTTCGCTGAAGGGCATAACTTTGGAGAATCGCCCCGTAATTGTCATAATCGTGGAATGTGATCACGCCTACACGCTTTTTGTTCATGTTTTTCCTCCATAATCATACGGCCTGGCCCATCCAATATCCATGTATTCGCTCATGAAGGCATAGCTTATTTATGGCTGTTGTCCGGGATCTTCATAGTAAAAATTAAGAGGCTTTGCATGTATCAGCCTCTTCTTTTGTTTTCTTTAACTATAACATAAGAAAGAAAAAAGTAAATAACAATTCCTGGCACAGGGGAATTTTTTGTTACAGTGAATGAGGTGAACGGCGATGAATTTTTGTTTGCTATTTATCTCTGGTATGGTATACTGTCAACAGATATATCAGCTGGGAGTCAATCCCCCAGCTGATATAGCCTCCGGCAGGATTGCAGAGGTGCGCAGGAGAAGTATGTCATGCAATTGCATGACGCGCACCTCGCAGCAAGAATGCCGAGGCATTCTTGAATTTTTACAATGGAGGTTTTTTCATGGCAGATAAAATAGCAGTTCTGATTCCCTGCTATAATGAAAGCAAATCTGTAGGGAAAGTTGTGCAGGATATGAAGGCTGCGCTTCCGGAAGCTACGATTTATGTATATGACAACAATTCTACAGATGGTACAGACCAGATAGCCCGTAAGGCTGGGGCAGTAGTGCGTTATGAACATCAGCAGGGTAAGGGCAATGTGATCCGCAGTATGTTCAGGGATATTGACGCTCAGTGTTATCTGATGGTGGATGGAGATGATACTTATCCGGCAGAGTATGCCAGAGAGATGTGTGACAAGGTGCTGAATGAAGGGACGGATATGGTGGTTGGAGACCGGCTTTCTTCTACATATTTTACTGAGAACAAGCGCCCATTCCATAATTTTGGCAATAGCATTGTGCGTGGAAGCATTAACCGTTTATTCCACAGTGGGATCAAGGATATTATGACTGGCTACCGGGCAATGAGTTACCAGTTTGTTAAGACATATCCAGTTCTTTCCAAGAATTTTGAGATCGAGACAGAGATGACGATCCATGCCATTGACAAGAATATGCAGGTTGATAACGTGATCGTTGATTACCGTGACCGTCAAGAGGGCAGCGAGTCCAAGCTGAATACATATACAGACGGATTTAAGGTGATCCGTACCATTATCCGTATGTATAAGGATTACAGGCCAATGCAGTTCTTTTCGCTGATTGCAGCTATTTTATTTGTTCTTGGTACCGGCTTTTTTATCCCTATCTTTATGAAATATTTAAACATGGGGGTTGTGACTAAGATTCCAAGCCTGATCGTGATCTGTTTTGTGATCCTGTCTGCGATCATCTGTCTGTTTTCAGGGATTATTTTGTCTACCCTGGTGCAGCAACACAAACAGAATTTTGAATTTCAGCTGCAGGAAGTGAACATGCAGTACAAACGTCTTTTTCCGGAAGGATAAAAACTGGGAAAACCTCACTTGACAAAAAGTGGGGTTTTCGTTATAATACAGAAATTGTGAATACACTGGGATTTTTGTACCCTTTTTTATCTTGAAAAATACAGAAAAACAGTGAACAGACAATGAATGTAATAACCGGAGTGGCATAGATTATAAGAATAACAACGTATTATCCGGATTGAAAGGAAGTAAGGCAGATGGAAGAAAAGAAGAACTTACTAACTTATGCGGGACTTAAAAAACTGGAAGAAGAGCTGCATGATTTAAAGGTAGTAAAAAGAAAAGAAGTTGCGGGTAAGATTAAAGAGGCCAGAGAGCAGGGTGACCTGTCTGAGAATGCAGAGTACGATGCTGCAAAGGATGAGCAGAGAGATATTGAGGCACGTATCGAAGAGATCGAGAAGATCCTGAAGAATGCAGAGGTTGTTGTTGAGGATGAGGTAGACCTTGACAAGATTAATGTAGGCTGTAAGGTAAAGGTTCATGATTATGAATTTGAAGAAGACATTGAGCTGAAAATCGTTGGCTCTACAGAGGCTAACAGCCTTCAGGGCAAGATTTCCAATGAGTCTCCAGTAGGTAAAGCACTGATCGGTGCGCATACAGGAGATGTGGTTGAGGTAGAGATGCCCTCAGGTATTATGAAATACAAGGTTCTTGAGATTCAGAGAAACGTATAACACTTTATCTGCCGTTCAGAGGCGCAAGGCCCATGGGCGGCAGAAATTTTTAAGAAGATAGGGAGGCACGAAAGTGGCAGAGCAGAAGAAGCAGGAACAAGATTTAAACCAGCTGCTGAAGGTCCGCAGGGAGAAGCTTGCTGAACTGCAGGCAGAGGGAAAGGATCCTTTCAAAATCGTTAAATATGATGTGACACATCACAGCCAGGATATTAAGGATCAGTTTGAAGAACTGGAAGGAAAAGATGTAACAATCGCCGGACGTATGATGTCCAAGCGTGTAATGGGTAAGGCATCCTTTTGCCATGTACAGGATCTGAAGGGCATGATCCAGTCTTATGTGGCAAGAGACAGTATCGGAGAAGATGCATACAAAGCATTTAAAAAGCTGGATGTAGGCGATATTATTGGTATTAAAGGCCAGGTATTCCGCACAAAGACCGGAGAGATCTCTATTCATGCTTCCGAGGTGACACTGCTTTCCAAGAGCCTTCAGGTCCTTCCAGAGAAATTCCACGGACTGACTAATACAGATACCCGTTATCGTCAGAGATATGTGGATCTGATCATGAATGCAGAGGTAAAGGATACATTTATCAAGCGTTCAAGGATCTTAAGTGCAGTTCGCCGTTATCTTGACGGACAGGGCTTTATGGAAGTAGAAACACCTATGTTGGTATCTAATGCCGGCGGTGCAGCTGCAAGACCTTTTGAGACTCATTTTAATGCACTGGATGAGGATTTCAAGCTTCGTATTTCACTGGAGCTTTATCTGAAGAGACTGATCGTAGGCGGTCTGGAAAGAGTTTATGAGATCGGCCGTGTATTCCGTAATGAGGGTCTGGATACCCGCCACAATCCGGAGTTCACACTGATGGAGCTTTATCAGGCATATACAGATTATCATGGCATGATGGATCTTACCGAGAATCTGTACCGTTATGTGGCACAGGAAGTTCTGGGCACTACTACCATCGTATACAATGGTGTGGAGATGGATCTGGGCAAGCCATTTGAGAGAATCACCATGGTAGACGCAGTTAAGAAGTATTCTGGTGTGGACTTTAATGAGATCCATACACTGGAAGAGGCAAGAGAAGCTGCAAGAGAGCATCATGTAGAGTTTGAGGAACGCCATAAGAAGGGTGACATCCTGAATCTGTTCTTTGAAGAGTATGTTGAGGAGCATTTGGTCCAGCCTACATTTGTTATGGATCATCCTATTGAAATTTCTCCTCTTACAAAGAAAAAACCGGAGAATCCGGATTATGTAGAGCGTTTTGAGTTCTTCATGAATGGCTGGGAGATGGCAAATGCGTACTCCGAGCTGAATGATCCTATTGACCAGAGAGCACGTTTTGCTGCTCAGGAAGAGCTGTTCGCTCAGGGCGATGAGGAAGCCAATCATACAGACGAAGATTTCCTGAATGCATTGGAGATCGGTATGCCGCCTACAGGTGGTATCGGCTTCGGTATTGACCGTATGTGTATGCTCCTTACAGATTCCGCAGCTATTCGTGATGTGTTGCTGTTCCCGACAATGAAGTCACAGGGTGCTGCAAAGAACGAAGCAAACAACGAAGCAAACAATGCGGCACAGGCAGCACCGGCTGTAAAAGCAGAGGAAAAACCTGCTGAGAAGATTGATTTTTCCAATGTAAAAATCGAACCGCTTTTTGAAGAAAACGTTGACTTTGACACTTTCAGCAAGTCAGATTTTCGAGCCGTAAAGATTGAAGCGTGTGAGGCAGTTCCGAAGAGTAAGAAGCTTTTAAAGTTCACTCTGAATGACGGAACAGACCGTAAACGCACGATTTTAAGCGGTATTCACGAGTATTATGAACCGGAAGAACTGGTAGGAAAAACAGCGATTGCAATCGTAAACCTTCCGCCGAGAAAGATGATGGGCATTGATTCCGAAGGTATGCTGATTTCAGCAGTACACGAGGAAGACGGAAGAGAGGGATTACATTTACTGATGGTAGATGAACATATTCCGGCTGGTGCAAAGCTGTATTAAAAATCCGATAAAGGATTAAAAAATGTAGGCTTTTTGATGTAGAGTACGACAAAGGTACGACAAATAAAACCTCCTTAACGGGCTATAATAAATGATTTTAAATAGTCCATGCAAAATGAAATCAATATTTTTACATTATGAGGACACTTTTCTAAGAGAAATTTTAGAAGAGTGTCTTTTTTGTTACGGTCATGTACAAAAAAACAGGAGGAAATCAAAATGGCAAATAACACAGCGTTAAGAGCAGGTAAAGATACTACTCGCACAATTACTTTCAAAAATAAGGAGCACGAAAAATTTTATTACACCTATCTGCCAAAGTGCAGATATCAGGATGTATACCACAAGGCATTGGTGTATTGTCTCGGAATTGACCGGGATACAAGAGAAAACGCAGAACAGATATACGATTTTAAGACAGGATACGTGAAAACGGAATGCCTGCATGAAGGCTGGCAGACAAGCGGCAGCGTAAGGATTGTACGGCTGGCATTTAACCTGTATTGTGATGGTACTCCTAGTGTTTATGATTATGAGGGAGACAGTGAGCGTCAGGTGAATGAATGCAGAGAATATTCGGTCAGTGATTTATTTTGCTGTGGATATGCAAGGTACTTTTGGGAGGCAGTCAAAATCCGTTATCCGGAGTATTGTTTTTATTGGGATTGGGAGGATTCATATGCTGAAGGTTAGATTACAGGGAACAGTTAAGGATATACAGTGGTTTGGGAAACTTCTGCAACAGCACCCGAAAATCCGGGTGCTTGGAGTATCGAAACCGTTTGCAAATAAAGGAACAAACAAATATTTTCGTGTATACGCAGAAATAGAGAAAAGAGAAAATACCATGCAGTAAAGCATGACAGGAGAAAGGCAGGAAGAAAGTATGTGTAGAGTAATCGCAGTCGCAAACCAAAAAGGTGGTGTCGGAAAGACAACTACCTGTGTGAATTTAGGAATCGGTCTTGCAAGGGAAGGGAAAAAAGTGCTTCTGATTGAGGCAGATGCACAGGGAAGCATGGCGGTCAGTCTTGGGATTCAGGAACCGGACGAGCTGGATGAGACACTGGTCAATATTATGGAAAAACTTATCAATGACAAGGAACCGGAGCCGGGAGAAGGAATTATCCATCATGAGGAAGGGGTGGATTTTATCCCTGCCAATATTGAACTTGCAGGATTGGAGACTTCCCTTGTGAATGTCATGAGCCGGGAAATGGTATTGCGGCAGTATATATGTGGGATAAAAAAACAGTATGATTATATCCTGATTGACTGTATGCCTTCGCTGGGTATGATTACCATTAACGCTTTGGTAGCGGCTGACAGAGTATTAATTCCAGTAGAAGCGGCTTACCTTCCGGTTAAAGGGTTACAGCAGCTTATTAAGACAATAGGGCGGGTACACAGAAAACTGAATCCGGAACTTTCTATCATGGGGATTTTGTTCACAAAAGTAGACCGCAGGACAAATTTTGCAAAGGATATTGCAGCTCAGATTCGAGAGGTGTACGGAAACAAAATACATATTTTTGCAAATTGCATACCGATGTCTGTGAGGGCGGCTGAAACTACCGCAGAGGGAAAAAGCATCTATCTCCATGACCCGAAAGGAATTGTGGCAGAGGGCTATCACTATCTGACAGGGGAGGTGTTGGATGATGAAGAGTAAGAGCGCAGAAAAGATAAAGCTGACTTCTTATGATGATTTATTTGGCAGTAGTGAAGTAACGGCAGGAGAGAAGGTTGTATCCGTTCCGATTCGTCTTTTTCACACCTTCAAAGACCATCCATTCCGGGTATTGGATGATGAAAAAATGCAGGAGACTGTGGAGAGTGTAAAAAGATATGGAATATTGATGCCGGGAATTGTACGTCCGTATGGTGATGGTGAGTATGAGATGGTGGCAGGGCACCGCAGATGGCGGGCGTGTGAACTGGCAGGAATGGAAGAGATGCCAGTGATTATCCGGGAAATGGATGATGATACCGCTACGGTGATAATGGTAGATACGAACATCCAAAGGGAAGATATTCTGCCCAGTGAGAAAGCACATGCCTATAAGATGAAATATGAAGCCATGAAGCATCAGGGAAGCAAGGGAGAGAAGCATACGGCTGATCTGGTAGGAGAAGCTGCTGGCGAAAGCGGAAGGACGGTTCAGCGGTATATCCGTCTATCATTCCTTATTTCCAGATTATTAGACTATGTAGACAATAAAAGACTTTCCATGAAAGCGGGAGAGAAACTTTCTTTTCTGACGGTAGAAGAACAGGAATGGGTGTTAGAGGCAATAGATAATGCAGTTTTGACGGTAACAGATAAACAGGCGGAGTTATTCAAGAATCATAGCAGGGAAAAGACGTTGAATCAGGGAATTATCTATTCTGTTTTATTGCAGAAAAAGGAAGCAGAAATAAAGGTAACTCTTTCGGCAAAGAAGGTACGCTCGTATTTTCCGCCAGCCTATACAAAAGAGCAGGTTGAGGAAGTAATTTATACGCTGTTGGAACAGTGGAGAAAGAAGAAAGGGAAGGAGGAACAGGAAGATGCAGGAGATACAGTTTGATTATTTTCGTGGAATGGAAGCGGAACAGTATACCTTTTACCGGATTCCGAAAATTTTATTTACCGCAGAATGCTTCAAAACTATTTCCTGCGAAGCAAAGGTTTTATACGGTCTGTTGCTGGACCGTATGAGCCTGAGTATTAAAAATCGCTGGTTCGATGAAGAGGACAGGGTATACATTATTTTTACTGTGGAAGAAATTGCGGAGCTTATGAACTGTGGCACACAGAAGGCAGTGCGGTTATTAAAGGAACTGGATAGTGAAAAGGGCATTGGTCTGGTGGAAAAAAGGCGGCTTGGATTGGGGAAACCCAACGTGATTTATGTGAAGAATTTTATGGTCAAACAGCCTGAAAAGGAAGAAAAAGAGCCGGAAAAGCCTGTAAATACACAGAATTGTGAAAATCACAATTCAAGAGTTGTGAAAACCACAATTCAGGAATGTCCAAAATCACAATTCAAGAATGATGAAAATCACAATTCAGGAATGATGAAAACCACAATTCAGGAATGTGCAGAATCACAATTCAAGAATGATGAAAATCACAATTCTGGAATAGTGAAAATCACAACTCTTGAATGTCCAAAATCACAATCTAATAATACTGATATTAACAATACTGATTTTAGTGAAAATGAGTATAACGATACTGAGAGTAGTGAAACTGATTTTAACGAGACAGATAATATCTTATCAAATCCTTCTCATCTATCAGTGAGGAAAACAGCAGGAATGATTGATATGGTGGAAGAGATGGAAGCCTATCGGAAAATTATCAGGGAAAATATTTCGTATGAGTGTTTTGAGGACAGCAGGTATCGACAACAGGAGGAAGTGGATGAACTTGTGGAACTGATGGTAGAGGTTATGGTCATGCCGGATAACAGCACTGTTCGTATTGGCGGAGTGGACAAGCCTGTGGTGATTGTGAAGAACCGCTTTATGAAGGTGGAACATGGGCATATTGAATATGTCGTTGGCTGCCTTGAGAAGAATACCAGCAAGGTAGGAAATATCCGGGCGTATCTTCTGACAACACTCTACAATTCAACCATGACCATAGAAAATTATTACAGAGCAGAAGTGAATCACGATATGTATGGAGGAGGATAAAACGGATGAGAAGAAAAGAATTTTTGGAGAATGTGGCAGTTCCGCTTTTAGGGATAGCTGTGGTAATGCTGATTGTTTATCCGTTTTGTGTGGAAAACGGTGTGTGTGATTACCGGAAATTGTGGATAGTTTCAGGGATTCCATTTGGCGTACAAAAAATGTATTTTTGGATGATTCCAAAAGGATTTGATATAGGAGGTACTGTTGGAATGTTTGCTTTTAATCTGCTGGTAGGAGGATTGATAGGCAGCATGGTTTTGACATGGCGTTTGCTTATGGCAGGAAAATATCTGTTAAAGAGCATTGGATATGGTGGTTTGTGGATAGTAAAAAAAGTATTCAGGACATGATTTCAAAGAGTAAAAACAAAGTATGAAAAATAGAATATAGAGTGTGAAGAGCAGCCAATGCGTAAAAAATATTGGCTGCTTTTTTGCCCTTTTTAAGAAAAACCTTGCGACACGGTGTCGCAAAGTAAAGGAGGAAGCGTGTTGGGTAATCGTGCGGAATCGCAGGATTTGATTGACTTAGGAAACCGTATTCGCAAAAGGCGGCAGGAAATTCACTTATCACAGGAAGTATTAGCAGAAAAAGCAGGTATCAGCCCCAACACGATCAGCAGGATTGAGGGAGGACAGACAGCAATGTCTATTGAGATATTCAGGAAGCTGGCGGTGATTCTGAAAACCGATGCAGGAACACTATTGGGG
The DNA here is from genome assembly GCF_025566965.1 of Blautia ammoniilytica. NCBI lineage: Bacteria > Bacillati > Bacillota > Clostridia > Lachnospirales > Lachnospiraceae > Blautia > Blautia ammoniilytica. The sequence continues at coordinate 39,707 of NZ_JAOQJL010000026.1, forward strand.
GAATGTAAGGAAGAAGAAAACCATCGTCTGTATGATTTGATTTGTCGTGCGAAAAAACTGAAACGGAAAGAACAGAAAATTTTGGAAAAGACAATGGAAGTGTTGATTGAGGGATTTGGTACGGAATTGTAGAAATTCAACAGATATGGTGGGAATATTTAGAAATATCCCCATATCTGTTGAGGTAATGGAAAGCCAATGTTGTTAAACTTTAAGTCAGGAAAGAGAACAGATGCGGGCAGAAAGGAGGCAGGATATGACAAGGGAAGAGTGCCTTGCATACAGACAAAGATGCCCATATGATGCAATGGGCGATTTCTCTGTTTTTTCGGAGAAAAAGGAAGATAGCAGGGATAATGAAGTGGCTGCTTCACAGCCGGAATTATCAGAACAAAATAAAGCATAAGAAATTTATGTGGTAGTAAAAGGAGTTTCAGGCTCCCGTTAAAAAAACGGGTGTGCCGGGAGCTGTCTTTTACTGCTTTTTCGTCTGTGATGTTTTTATTTTCTGCCACCCGGAAGAGGTGGTAGTTATGCTGACATTACAGGAATTAAAACAGATCGTAGATGTCCCATATCCGGGCATGAAAATTCCTACTGCAAAAAAATTAAAAGAATATGGAACGGTCATTGCCAAAAAGAGCATGGGTTGTGAGACAGAAATCTTGGCATTTCAAAATGGCTATGCGTTGTATCAGGTCAGTCGGTTCACTACGGTATTTCCGATTTGTTTTTGTGGGGAATATCAATACAATGCGGAACAGGCGGACTGTATTTCGGAAGAGTTTTTTAATCAAAGGGAGTGGTATATCCGTCTGGTATTGGAAGGAGAAGACCGTTTGAGTCGTAATCAGGAATCGAAAGAACAGGGCTGGACAATCTCATACAGTGATGTTTCGGAAGAATGGGGAATGCTTCAGACAGAAGAAAAGTCTCCATTGGAGATGCTGGTTGGCAGAGAGTCTGTAAATGAAATATTTGAGGTTTTGACGGAACTGCAGAAAAGGGTATTTTACGGATGTTTCTTTCATCAAAAAACACAGAATGAACTGTCAAAAGAATTGGGAATTTCTCCGTCTGCGGTGTCCAGAACCCTGTCAAGGGCGATGAACAGGATGCGGAGATATTATGCAGATGTACGGTCAGGTGGCTGTAATCGAAAAGAGATAAGATAGTGGGAGGAAAGAAGATATGCGTGGAAAGAAGCCGAAAGAACGAAAAAATTATATTTTGCGGACAGAAAACGGAACACTTGTGGAAGTAACCAGGGAGGTTTATCTGGAATGGTATCAGTCCCGGAGAAGGGAAAAATACCAGCAGGAACAGAAACAGAAATACGGTGTTTGCAGTCTTGATGTGGTGCAGGAAGGCAGTTTTGCAAAAACTTCTATATCGCAGGAAGGACAGCCGGAGGAGATGGCAGTACGCAGTGAATGCCTGAAAAAATTGAAGGAGAGTTTAGGACAGTTACCGGAACAGGAGGCATATCTGATTTATCTGTTATTTTTTGAAGAGGTTACAGTGAAAGAAGCGGCACAAATTTGTGGATGTAGCCGTAAAACAATACAGAACAGAAAAAAACGAATTTTGAAAACACTTAAAAATATAATGAAAGAACTTGGAATTGAGGGAGGATGTATTTATTTCAATTAAAATAGTGGAAAATTGTTCTAAAATCATATAAATTTAAAGTTATAGTATCAGTATAAGACAACGTATATGAAATGAAAACAGCTTTGTAAATTGGTGGGAAGAGCTGCCAGTTTACAAAGCTGTTTATGTATCCGAAGTTAGCTTCTATAATTATGATATAGAATACAAGCAGAAGAATAGAAAAATCTTTGGTGAGTAGCAGGTGGTTAAATATTTTTTGGCTTTTTTGGTTTAGGTGTCACCAATTATGTATTATATGTGTGATATATATGAGGAGAAAAAAAGATGAAAAGAAATGCTGATCAGATTTTTAATAAATATTGTAAACTGTTGTATAAAATATCAATTATTATGCTGTGTAGCGAAGAGGATGCTTATGATGCAGTGCAGGAATCATTTTTGAAATATTTAAATACAAAAAAGGACTTTAATGACGAAAGCCATGAAAGAGCATGGCTGACAAGAGTTAATATTAATATTTGTAAAAACATACTCCGTTTCAGAAGGATGCATCCAACGGTAGATTACGAAACTCTTGCACTACATTACCATAAACCTGAAGAAACAGGAATTATGGATACATTGATGACATTAAATGCAAAGGATAAAGAAGTACTAATTCTTTATTATATAGAAGGCTATTCTTGCAAGGAGATTGCTGATATGTTGAAGGTTTCAGAGAGTGCAGTGAAGAAAAAACTAGAACGGGCAAGAAAAAGATTAAAAGAAAAATATGAAAGTGAGGGCAGATAAAATTGGAAAAAAAATTAGAGGATATGTCAAAATTAGCAGATGATATTGTGCTGACAGAGCAGAATGAGAGAAAACTCTTTATAGCATACAAAAAGAGAATTGAATCCCAAAGAAGAAAAAAAGTTCTTATGAGAGGATATTATCGTGTAGCAGTAGTTGCATTAGCTATGATGATAATGTTTTCTGTAAATTATTACCTGCAATCTCCTGATTTAGTAGTTTATGCGGCAACTGGGGATAAAATGGTGCAATTAAGACTAAATGAGAGAGTAAACTTGGAAAAACAAAGAACTCCATTGGGATATGGGTATGTTCTGGAAATGAGTGTGGAAGAAGGAAGCAGATATTATACGATAGAAAATGAACAAAACTTGAATGCTGATAATATTTTCAGAAATGGAAATAAGATTTTTTGGATGCCAGATGGAATGAATAGTATAAATTTCAGAGATCAGGACGGGAATGTTATTAAAATACCAGAAACTGACAGTTCAACACTAAATATTGAAGTATGTAATTATGACGGAAAAATGGTCGAAAGAATTACATTGATATTGGAAAGGAGAGATGGACAGTGTAGTGTTGAAATGTTAAAAAAATAATAAAACGGAGGAAGAATATGAAAACAATCAAAAAAATATGGAGCATATTATTAGTATGTGGACTGATTTTGGTGCCGACGATTAGTGTTTCAGCAGCAGAACAGGAGCCGGAAAAGGTTGAAGTTTCATTTTTTAATGAAAATGGCGAGGAAGTTAGCGTATCAGAGGAAATAGCAGATTCTTTTATGGAACAGTTGGATGTTGATAAAGAGGTAAACATTGTCTCAGATAAAAATTTAAGAGCTTCCTGTACGCATATTCCATGCAATCAGGTTAAGACAACTCTTTATGGTCATGCGAAAGTAAGTCCTACTGAATGCTGGGTCTATACCAAAAGAGTTATTATGTGCAAATGCTGTGGCGCTGCTCTAAAGAGTCTTTCTGATTGGCAGTTTGCATATTCACATGCACCACATTAGGAGAAAGAAATATGAGAAAAATTAAGCGTTTATGTGGTTTATTCATTTGTTGTTGTGTTGTAGTAACCAGTTCTGTGACTGCATTTGCGGCAGAGAAAGTTAAAGAGCCCTTTGCAAATTTAGAAGTTGTGACTGACAAAGAAACCATTAATGAAATTGTTTCAGAGAATCCCAGAATTCAAAAGTATTTAGACCAAAACGAAGTATTTGCCGATCTTGAAATTATCACAGATCAGAATGAGATTGAAAAAATCTGGGAAGAAAATCCAGATGTGAAGACACTGATGAAGTCAAAAGAATATTACTATCTCGCATATGTAAAAGGAAATGGTGTTCGTTTAAGAAACACACCGAGCACTTCCGGAGTAATTAATGGGTTATTGTATGAAACCAGAAAAGATTGGGTTTTGTTAAATGATAATTATTCTTTGAATGAAAACTATATTTGGTGGCAGGTGTCTGACAGCTCAATCGGTTGTCCGGGATGGATTGTGAATGACTATATCTATTTAAGTGCTGCCAAAAGTGCAGGAAGAGCAGTTACGGTACCAGAGATTGACTTTGATACATTAAAATTTGTTCAGTAGGTTATTTTCTTTGAAAAAGATAAATATACGTATGCTTAATGTAAAGAATAACAACTGATAATTCTACGATTGGAGGTAGCGATAATGTTCAGATTTAATAAAAACCATATAAAGATGGATATGAAAAAAATTAGAAAAGTAATGAGCATATTTTTGGCTTGTTGTTTGTTGTTGTCGATAAATTTTGAAACAGTATTTGCTTCCGACATAGAGACAAATACGAATGCTGATATAATGTCTCTCGATGGACCTTCTACGACATTTGATGGACGTCTGTTTTTGGATGAAAACGGTAACTATTCAGGGCAACTTCGTAGTGGCTTTACAACGGTAACATGTGTCCTGAGTGGAAGAACTGGTGGAATTCCTACCTTATATACGATTTATATTCGTTGGCAAGGTTCTAATGCGGTTCAAGCGTTAAGGGCTGATAACCTATATATTGTAGGTGATTCACAATATTATAGTAAAGGTTTTCTTATTGATGGATTATCTGCAACACAAGGATATCGTTCAATAGGTACTTGCGTGATTCCTGACACTGAAGAAAGTGTATATATTTCAACAAATAATCTCCGATGCTATTTTTACAACGAAGATTATTGGATTAAATTTAATGAAATAGGTGGATGGGTTGATGTGTAAAAAAGTTTTAATAAATCCAGAGACAGAATCGTTTATAAATGACTTAAAACGAGAATATAATAACAGCATTGTAAAACCGTATAAGAAAACAAGAGATGTTCTTGAAATTCTTATGAAAAAATTTGTTTTATATCAAAAAGTATCCATACAAAAGATGGACGCTATAACACGTGCCACGTTGGAAACTTTACCAATTAAAAATTTAAATGTGTCAGATATTTATATAGTTAAAGACAATGAAATAAGCCATAGTTTCTATTTGTATTTTCATAGCAGATATGCATTAGAACCTTTTCTTTGTGTTGTGTATGATAATGATACGGATAGACTATATAGTAATTGTGCCATGCTTGAAATGTATATTACGATTCTTCATGGAATAGATGTTGGTGAAATAGAAACTGATTCTATAAAATACCATAATTATCTTAATACGTTATATTCATATAATGAATGTAAAAAAGAGACTGAATACTAAAGAATGTACATTGGTAGACACATTTAAGGAAAGTAGAGGTATATTGGTTGATTCTACATATCTTGATTGGGCTAATTAAAAATTAATGTGAATAATGATTACGGGAGAGAATTGTTTTTTATGCAGTTCTCTCCCGTTTTTTGTATCAAATACGCTAGTGTTGTTTTAACAATTCTCTTTAATAATGCTGGTGTTTGTTGCGATAGAAAACACACTGACAATTCTTTGAAATCCATATAACAAAAAATTTCTATAAACGGTCAATTTTTACCCTCTCCAGCCTGCGATTAGTGAGAGGGTATTTTCTTATTTCAAAAATCCCTTTATATGTACCTTGATAATTTCATAGCCTGCCTGGATAGATACCCGGCATGGAGTGGGCATTCTGCCCACCCTTTCGGAGAAAACGCTGCGGAAAGAAAACCGGAGCAGGGAACGGGTTCAGGATGAGAACAGGAAAAACGCTCAATAAAAAAACAGTCCGGTTACGGGCTGTATAACAGTAGATACCATGCAGGGAAGTTCCGCTTAGGGAAGTTCCCTGTATTCATGTACTGTTATGGGCAGTACAAGTAAAAAAGGAGGTAAAGAGATATGGGAACTTAGGAAAAATTTTTGAAACAGGACAGTATTAGAATGGCAAAAAACAAAGAAAGAGAGGTACTTAGCGAATGAAAGGGAAATCAAAGAGAATCGTATCGGGATTTCTCTCGGCATTGACAATCATTTCTTCTATTATGCAGCCAGTTACCACTTATGCGGCAGAAGCGGAGCCAGCGGCTTACGAAGCAGAATATCCTGACATGGAAAAAGTAAAGGGTGCCCTTGCTGAAGATGAGATTGTAACGGCGGAAGATTATGAAGTAGAAGCAGGAACGGGTTTTGACGTGAAAAGTGATTTCTCAGGAATGAAGATTCATCCGGAAAAAGTAAAGGTCACGTACCACGAGGCAAAGAACCAGAATGGACAGGCATTTGATGGAAATAAAGCAGATACGTATCATGCAGTGTATTTTGTAGAGCCTGTCAGTGGTCATCCGTCTTATCATGTGCAAAGAAATATTGTGGTAAGAGAGCCGTCAGCGGAAATCCATAAAGAGAAAAATGCACAGGATTCTGACGGAAATGATCAGACCGGGGGAGAGGATGCAGAGGAAGGCGAGACGGACTCGCATAAGAAAAAACTTTCGGAAACAGAACTGAATCAGGCATTAGAAGCATTAAAAGGGCAGGACACTTATGATGAGGAAAGTGGCCTGAAACTTTTAGATGTTATGGAACAGTTTAAAAACCATATGATTGCAGGGAATGTGGACCTTTTGGCATTGGAGGAAGGAGAAACGGTTACTTTTACTGCATACAATCCTAAAATGCTGCGTTCATCACAGGTAGAGGTAAGTTCCGGCGGCTGGTATTATTATGCAGACTATGGTCTGGGTTCCTACCTGACTTGTCCGTTTACCGTAAAGTTTGGAAGCGTGACGGCAACCGCATACTGCATCCAGCCGTCAAAGCCGGGACCGGGCAGCGGAGTATATGAAATTACAAAACTGGGAGACGGCAAAGAATTGTCCAAAGTGTGTTATTATGGGACAAATGCAAGCGGAGAGGATTGTTTTTTTGATAAGAAATATCCCGATTTTTCAGCCGGAAAAAGATTTGTCGTGACACATCTTGCGGCATCCTATGCAGAGGGAAGTGAAGATGCTTTTTATGGGGCGAATGATACCGGAATCGCATTGGCAAAAGAATTATATAGTTATGCGGTCAGCCAGCCGGAAATCCCGGATGCGGCTATGGCATTTTCAGATGACAAAGTAACTGCTTATGTAGATGGAAATATCCAGAGAACAAAAGAAGTAACGTTTCAGGCAGACAGCAGACAGTCCATTACCATGAAACTGCCAAAGGGCGTAAAGTTTCATAACGTATCCACAGGAAAAATCAGCAATGCAGGGGCAGATGTTGTAGTAAAAGGAGGTACAACGTTTTTTCTTTCAGCGCCGTTGACCCAGACGGAAGATGTGGGACAAAACTGGTCTGCAAAGATGAAAGGAAGCATAACAAAGGATTATTCTGCTTATAAAATTACCACAGGTTCCGATACGCAAAATCTGGCACTGGTTTTTGGAGAGGGAATAGAGGAAGAAACTACGGCTTCTTTTCAGGTTACATGGCTGGAACTTGCAAAAGTTCAGGTTGTAAAAGTAGATTCTGAAAAAGAGGATGCGAAACTGTCCGGTGCAGTGTTCGGCATTTATAAAGATAAAAACTGTACACAGCTTATCAAGGAGATGCCAAAGACAGATAAGAACGGTACGGCCTCTGTGGAAATTGTGAAAACACAAGATACGGTATATTTAAAAGAGATTACGGCACCAACCGGGTATCGTATCAATACATCCGCATATAATGTGAAACTTGTAGCAAATCAGTCTACTTCTGTAACTGTTCCGGATAAAGAACAGCTTGGAGAGCTCACTGTATATAAAGAGGGACAGGTATTGACGGGTGCAGATTTAAGCGAGAAAGGCATTGTGTTCCGCTATGAGAAACGCCGACAAAAAGGTGCTGTTTATTCTGTATATGCAGGAGAGGATATAATGACCGCTTATGGGGCACAGGTATATAAGAAAGGCGAGCTGGTAAAAGAGCATCTGGTAACGGGAGATAACGGTGCGGCAGTATTAAAAAATCTCCATCTCGGAACTTATATTGTGAAGGAAATGCAGGCACCAGAAAACTTTTATAACGCAAAAGAAGAAAAGACAGTGACGTTATCTTATGCAGGGCAGAATGCAGAAGCGGTATTTTCAGAGACTACTTTTATCAATGACAGACAGAAAGCAAAAGTATCCGTGGTAAAGAAAGATAAGGATACAGAAAAACCTTTGGATGGCGGTATTTTCGGTTTGTATGCCGGAAATGATATTGTAAACGCAGACGGCATTGTGGTTGTGAAGAAAGGTTCTCTGATTGAAAAGGCAGTCACAGGTGAGGATGGGACAGCGATATTTACAGCGGATCTTCCGATTGGAAATTCTTACTATGTAAAAGAAGAACAGGCTCCGTCCGGGTATCAGAGAAATAAAGAAGATATATATTCTTTTAAATTTTCATATACCAATGACAGCGAAGCTGACGTTTCTTTCTCCCATACATTTGTAAATGAACGTGTGACAGCAAAGATTTTCCTGAAGAAAAAAGATGCAGAAACAAACAAAGCAGAACCGCAGGGCGATGCCACATTGGAAAAAGCAGTATATGGTTTGTATGCACGTGAAGATATCGTACATCCGGATGGGGCAACAGGTGTGATTTATAAAGCCGGGGATAAGGTGGCATCACTGACAACCAATGAAAAAGGGGAAGCAGTTGCAGAAAACCTGTATCTCGGTAAATATTTTGTGAAAGAAATTACACCGCCGACAGGTTATCTGACAGATAAAAATGAATATGATCTTGTCTGTGATTATGAAGGGGATTTAGTGGCTGTGGTGGAACGAAGCTGTACATCCTTAGAGCAGGTCAAGAAGCAGCCGTTCCAGATTATTAAGGCTGCAAATAACGGGAATACCGATGCAGCACTTCTTGAAGGCGCAGGATTTACTGCTTATCTGGTATCTTCTTTAACTGTGAAAGAAGATGGAACTTATGACTTTGATTCCGTTACTCCGGTGGTACTTGGAGAAAATGGGGCAACTGAAATCTTTACCGATAAAAAAGGCTATGCAGTATCCATTCCACTTCCATATGGAACTTATGTGGTAAGAGAGACAACGACACCGCATAATTATAAACCAGTGGATGATTTTATTGTAAGAATCACAGAGCATAAGCCGACAGAGCCGCAGGTATGGCGTGTGCTTTTGGATGATGAGTTTTCTGCCAAATTGAAAATCACGAAACAGGACGATGAAACAAAGAAAACAGTGCTGGCTGCTGGAACAGAATTTAAGATTTACGATATGGATAATGAGAAATATGTAGAACAGGTAACGACCTATCCGACTACTATTGTACATAAATCCTATTTTACCGATGCTGATGGATATTTAATCCTTCCGCAGAATTTGAAAATCGGTCATTATCGTATTGAAGAAGTGACAGCGCCCGATGGATATACCATCAACAAGAATTATGCGGAAATTAAAGTAGATAGCGATACTCTGTATCAGATTGAACCGGTTTCAGGAGATGCCATTATCGAAGTGGTTTATGAAAATCATCCGGTAAAAGGGGAACTTACAGTAGTGAAAAAAGGTGAAGTTCTGAAAGACTACGGAAAGGACTTCAAATATGAGATGGAAAACCTTGCCGGAGCAGTCTTTGCAATCTACGCTGCAGAAGATATTTATACTGCAGATTTTCAGAAAGACGATGCCGGAAACCGTATTTTAGAGTATGCCAAAGATACTTTGGTGGCAGAGCTTACAACAGATGAAACAGGAAGTGCCACAATCAAAAATCTTCCACTTGGAAATTACAGGGTTGTAGAAAAAACAGCACCGGATGGTTTTGTACATAAGAAAGCAGAGCAGAATGTGCAGTTTGTCTATGTGGATCAGGATACTCCTGCCGTGGTGGAAAGCGTAGAGTTCATCAATGAGCGTCAGAAAGTGGAAATTTCCGTGGAAAAACAGGATGCGGAAAATGGCAGCACCATCGCCGGAGCAGAGTTTGGTTTATATGCAAAAGAAGACATCAAAGCCGGGGGAAAAGTGATTGTGAAAGCAGATGAGCAGCTTTGTACAGCCGTCACAGGCGAAGATGGAACAGCAATTTTTGAACAGAATTTACCATTTGGAAGCTACTATATCAAAGAATTACAGGCACCGGACGGATTTGTTTCTTCTGATGAGATTATCGAAGTGACTGTTTCTTATCAGGGTCAGGATGTAGAAGTTGTCCGCCTGAAAGAAATCTTTAAGAATCAGCCTACAACGGTTGAGTTTAGAAAATCTGACCTTACCACAGGCGTGGAACTGGATGGTGCAACTCTAACGGTTCTTGATAAAGATGGAAATGAAATTGATAAATGGACTTCCGTAAAAGGGGAACCGCATATCATCAAACGTCTGCATGTCGGGGAAACCTATATCCTGCGTGAAGAATTTGCGCCATATGGCTACTTAAAAGCAGAAGAAGTGGAATTTACAATCACGGATACTGCAGAGATTCAGAAAGTGGAAATGAAGGATGACGTTCCGATTGGACGTATCATCATCAACAAAAAAGGTGAATTCTTAAGTGAAGTGAGCTGGAATGACATGGTTGCAGGAGCAATGGATTCCATCTGGGGTTATGTGACAGGCTCTTTGAAAGACGTTACCTTTGAAATTTATGCCAGAGAAGATATTAAAGCCGCTGACGGAGAAAGTGATGATTATTACAAAAAGGATGAACTGGTAGCAACCATCAAAACCGATGAACTTGGCATTGCAAGAACCGATGACCTGCCGCTTGGAAAATACTATGTGGTAGAAAAAGAAACAGCCGATGGTTTTGTGTTGGACGGAGAGCCGAGAGACATTGATCTGACTTATCGTGATCAGGATACTCCGGTGGTAACTTTCGATTCTGAATGGCAGAACAGCCGTCAGAAAGCAAAAGTGATCGTAACCAAAAAAGAGAAAGATTCTGACCGTGTGCTGGAGGGCGGCGTATTTGCCCTTTGTGCCAAAGAAGATATTAAGAATACTGACGGTGATGTGCTTGTAAAAGCAGATACCATTATGGAGCAGAAAGCGACTGACAAGGATGGAAAAATCTTCTTTACTGCAGATCTTCCGGTAGGTGGCAGCTTCTATGTGAAGGAAGTAAAAGCACCTGCAGGTTTTGTTACGACAGAAGAAGTAAAAGAATTTACTTTCGAGTATGCTGGAGCGGATGTGCCGGAAGTTACTTTTGAGCACACCTTTGAAAATGAGGCAACTATCTTTGAAATCACAAAATCTGACCTTACCACAGGAGAAGAGTTACCGGGTGCAAAACTGGAAGTAACCGATCAGGACGGAACTGTGGTAGATGAGTGGACATCCGGTACGGAGCCGCACATTATCAAAGAACTGGAAGTCGGCAAAGAATATACTCTGACAGAAACACTTCCGGCAGATGGTTATGTGACAGCGGAAAGTATTACGTTCACTGTTGAAAATACTGCAGAAGTTCAGAAAGTGGAAATGAAAGACGATGTGACAAAGGTTGAGATTTCCAAAACGGATATTTCGGGGAAAGAATTGCCGGGGGCAAAAATGACGGTGCTTGATAAAGATGGAAATGCGGTGGAAAGCTGGACTTCTACAGACAAGCCGCATTATATGGAAAAACTTCCGATTGGAGATTATATACTGCGAGAGGAAACAGCACCGGAAGGATATCTGATAGCGGAGGATGTGGAGTTTTCTGTAAAAGATACCGGAGAGATTCAGAAGGTATCCATGAAGGATGAAAAGAAACCTTCGGAAACGCCGCAGACACCGCAGGAACCTTCAAAGCCGACAGACACACCGAAAACAGGTGATGATAGCAATATACGGCTGTGGCTGCTTCTTGCTGGTCTTGCATTGTGCGGAACAGGGGGTTCACTGTTCCTGTTAAAAAAGAAAAAATAAAAAAGAAATATTGGGTGTTTCCGAAGTGCTGGTCATTTTGGAAACACCCTGTTTTTTTGTTGATGGACGAAAGAGGTGTATGGAGATGATTGGAATTATTATCGGCGGAGCTGCAGTGGTCATAGCAGTTAGCCTATATTGCTGTATTCGTGTAGGGGCAGAGGAGGACAGGAGATTGGAAGAATTGGACAGGAGAGCAAAACAGGATGCAGAAGAAAGCGGATAATCAGAAATATGCAGAGGATAAGCCAAAGGACTGCTCTTACTGTTATTTTTGGAATAGCCGGAAGAATGGATGTTCCAAAGAAGAATGCTATTATCGGCTTTTGCCGGAGGAACCTTTTGAAGAGAAAGAGGAGACTTGGTGCTGTGAGGGATGCCCTTATGGAAGATATTCTCCTTGCATCGGGTACTGCCTGCAGAAGATTCTGCTGGAAATAAAACAGAAGAAAGCAGTCAGGGAGAAGGAAGGTGATTGTCTTGCAGGATGAAGTAAATGAAAAGGTGGTGTCTTTGTGTATACGGGGAGGGAAAATTTCTGCACAGATTTTAAAAGCATCGCTGCAGAAGCTGCTCAGGGAGATGGAACAGTCCCAAAAGCGGCAAAAAATTTCTGGAAAGGGGCAGAAAAAAGAAACCGTATATCATGGGAAACAGAGCATGGAAAAACTGAAAGCACACAATCAGGAGCTTTCTAATATTGAGGTTACAGATGGGAATATCCGGTCTTTTGAAAAATATGCCAGAAAATATGATATAGACTACTGCCTGAAGAAAGACAGGTCGGCAGAACCTCCGAAATATTATGTCTTTTTTAAGGCGAAAGAAGTGGATTCCATAACTGCCGCTTTTAAGGAATATACCGGATGGCAGTTAAAGAAAAGCAAAAAAGTATCTGTCCGGAAGAAACTGTATTTGGCAATGGAACGTGTGGCAAAGCACAGGCAGAGGGAAAAGATGAAACAGAAGAATCGGGGGCAGGAACATTGAGCAGGAAGCATAAAAAGAAGCCGGAGTCAGAAGTTATGACAGTTTTGAAAAAAATAGGACAGGACATTGCCGGACAGATGCCTGCGGTGGATAAGAAACGTCTGCTTATGATGAATATTCCCTATGTAATTGTTTTTTACCTGGCAGATAAGCTGGCATGGCTGTATCGGTTCTGTGTTGGGGAATCCGCAATAGAACGTCTGGGGGTGCTGTTTTTGAATTTCCAGATGGCGTTCTCAAATCCAATTCTCAGTCTCCATATCTTTGATATGGCAGTTGGGATGATTACCACTGTAGTGATTAAGGCAATGGTGTACCTGAAAGGGAAAAATGCAAAGAAATTCCGGCAGGGAGAGGAATACGGTTCTGCCCGATGGGGAAACCAGAAAGACATCGCACCTTTTATTGATCCAGTGTTTGAAAATAATATCCTTTTGACACAGACGGAACGGCTTACCATGAACAGCCGCCCGAAACAGCCTAAATATGCAAGAAACAAAAATGTAATCATTATCGGCGGTTCCGGTTCCGGTAAAACAAGGTTCTATGTAAAGCCGAATTTAATGCAGATGCCATCCAATGTTTCCTATGTTGTAACTGATCCGAAGGGGACGATTCTGGTGGAGTGCGGGAAAATGCTCCGCCGTGGTACACCGAAGATGAAAAACGGCAAGCCAGTCAGGGATAAACAGGGAAAGGTTATTTATGAACCATACCGGATTAAAGTGTTGAATACCATAAATTTCAAAAAAAGTATGCATTATAATCCCTTCCGCTATATCCGCAGTGAAAAAGACATCTTAAAGCTGGTCAATACCATCATTGCCAATACCAAAGGCGAAGGAGAAAAATCTTCCGAAGATTTTTGGGTAAAGGCCGAAAGGCTTCTGTATTGTGCCCTGATTGGGTACATCTATTATGAAGCACCGGAGGACGAACAGAATTTTGCCACACTGCTTGAATTTATCAATGCTTCTGAGGCAAGAGAGGATGATGAGGAATTTAAAAATGCGGTGGACGAGCTGTTTGAGGAATTGGAGGCAGAAAACCCGGAACACTTTGCTGTGCGACAGTACAAAAAATACAAACTGGCGGCAGGTAAGACAGCAAAAAGTATCCTGATTTCCTGTGGTGCGAGACTTGCGCCATTTGATATTGCGGAACTTCGGGAACTGACTTCTTATGATGAGATGGAACTGGATATGCTTGGAGACCAGAGGACGGCAATGTTTGTCATTATCTCTGATACGGATGATACCTTCAATTTTATTGTTGCGATTATGTACACGCAGCTTTTTAACCTGTTATGTGACAGGGCAGATGATGTACATGGAGGAAGATTACCTTACCATGTACGTTTGCTTTTAGACGAATTTGCAAACATCGGACAGATTCCAAAATTTGACAAGCTGATTGCAACCATCCGAAGCAGAGAAATTTCTGCCTCCATTATCTTGCAGTCCCAGAGCCAGTTAAAGACGATTTATAAGGATGCAGCCGAAACAATCAGCGGGAATTGCGACACGATGCTGTTTCTGGGAGGAAAGGAAAGTACAACTTTAAAGGAAATATCAGAGACACTTGGAAAGGAAACCATTGACCTTTATAACACATCTGACACACGTGGACAAAGCCGTTCCTATGGGCTTAATTATCAAAAAACAGGGAAGGAATTGATGAGCCGGGATGAACTATCGGTTATGGATGGAAATAAATGTATTTTGCAGCTTAGAGGGGTGCGTCCGTTTTTGAGTGACAAGTTTGACATTACGAAGCATAAGCGATACCGGGAGTTGTCCGATTATGACGAGAAGAATGCTTTTGATGTGGAAGCATATATGAAGCATCAGCTTAAAATCAGGAGACAGGAAGAATTTGACTTATATGAGGTGGATGGAAATGAAGCAGAAGAACATGAAACAGAAAAAACAGTAAATTAAGGAACTTTGCGACACCGTGTCGCAAAGTCCGGAAAGGGGAAAATGCAGTTTTACATAGAAACAGGTGGCAGATATGTTTACCCACCTATTCGTGCTGAACCGGAAATATGGAATACAGGCTCATTGCACAAATACAAAAATTAAAACAAAAAAATTGGAAAGGAGAAGAAACCAATATGGAAAGAGCTGACCGCCGGAAGAAACGGCGGTTTTTTAATGTGCAAAAACGGGACAAATAGAGAAAATCCTGTTTTCTATATTGGACTTTCAAGTGATTATATGGCGTTTTTTGCTTCAGCAATTAATATTTTACAGACCCTTGTGGTGGCAATCGGTGCCGGACTTGCCGTATGGGGAGTTATCAATCTTCTGGAAGGATACGGAAATGATAACCCAGGTGCAAAATCACAGGGAATTAAGCAGTTCATGGCTAATTAAAGGGAACAAAAAGAAAGGGAATGCACAATCCAGACGGTATCAGCGGCAGGCTACAAGAATAAATTGTGA